>JBBAEY010000031.1:0-23535 GCA_041655755.1 Tissierellaceae bacterium | reverse complement strand
GTAGACAATATAAAAGAAGGCGGAGGACTGGAAAGAGGTGCAGCCTATTGGATGGGAAATGCAGTCCTCAGTACAGGCCTTTCAGCCCAGGAAGTAGCGGAGAAGATAGCCATAGGGGAAATAGACATAACAAAAATCCCAGCCCAAGATGAGGAAAAGATAAGAGAAAAGATTGGGGAAATAGCCGAGGCTACAGCGGATAAGATCAAGGCCAACAGGGAAAAGAGAGAAGACTATTTAAGAACCATAGGAGAAGGCAAAAAACCCTACCTATACGTCATAGTTGCCACAGGAAATATATACGAAGACATTATCCAGGCCCAGGCAGCCGCAAGGCAGGGGGCAGATGTAGTAGCAGTCATTCGTACCACAGGCCAGTCCCTCCTAGACTATGTGCCCTATGGACCTACGACAGAAGGCTTTGGAGGCACCTATGCAACCCAGGAAAACTTTAAATTGATGAGAAGGGCCCTGGATCAGGTAGGGGAAGAAGTAGGCAGGTATATAAGGCTGACAAATTATTGCTCGGGCCTGTGTATGCCGGAAATTGCAGCCATGGGAGCCTTAGAAAGGCTAGATATGATGCTAAATGACGCCCTCTACGGCATCTTGTTCAGGGACATAAATATGCAGAGGACCCTGGTAGACCAATACTTCTCAAGGGTAATCAATGGCTTTGCAGGTATTATAATCAACACAGGTGAGGACAATTACCTAACTACAGACGATGCAGTGGAGGCAGCCCATACAGTACTGGCATCTCAATTTATCAACGAGCAGTTCGCCCTAAAGGCGGGAATAGCAGAAGAACAAATGGGATTAGGCCACGCCTTTGAAATGGACCCAGATGTGGAAAATGGCTTCCTAATGGAGCTGGCCCAGGCACAGATGGCAAGGGAAATATTCCCCAAGGCCCCACTTAAATACATGCCCCCAACCAAGTTTATGACAGGTAACATATTCAAGGGCCACATACAAAATGCCATGTTCAACATGGTATCCATCATGACCAACCAGGGCATACAGCTTTTGGGAATGCTCACTGAGGCCATTCACACCCCCCACCTCCACGATAGGTATCTGGCAATCGAAAATGCAAAATACGTATTCAACAATGCCAGAAGTCTAGGAGACGAAATAGAATTTAAGGAGGGGGGCCTTATCCAGTCAAGGGCTCAGGAGGTATTGAAGAAGGCAGAAGAACTCTTGACCCAGATAGAAAAAGAAGGATTATTTAAGACCATTGAAGAGGGGAAATTTGGAGGAGTAAAAAGGTCCCGTACAGGAGGCAAGGGCCTGGATGGAGTCGCCAAGAAGGATAAGGGCTACTTCAATCCCTTCATAGAACTAATGCTTGGAGGTGACAAATAATGACTCAAGTCCAAAAAGTAGATTTGACAAAGGTAAAACCCTATGGGGATACCATGAACGACGGTATGGTACAGTTGGGATTTTCCCTGCCGGTAGAAGCAGGAGATGAGGCGTCAGAGGCCGCAAGGCAATTGGCTAGGAAGATGGGCTTTGAGGAGCCATCTGTAGTCTATTCCAAGGACCTTGGCCAAGGCTATAGCTACTTTGTCCTATATGGGAAGACACCCTACACAGTAGACTATACCAAGATAGAAGTGCCAAAGGTAGAAATAGATGTCATGGACAGGGGAGAGATAGAGCAGTATATCAAGGATAGTATCGGGAGAGATGTAGTCATTATTGGAGCCTGCACAGGTACAGATGCCCATACAGTGGGCATAGATGCCATAATGAATATGAAAGGCTATGCAGGTCACTTTGGCCTAGAGAGATACGAGGGCATAGAAGCCTACAACCTAGGCTCCCAAGTGCCAAATGAGGAACTGGTGGCCAAGGCCATAGAGCTAAATGCAGATGCCATCCTAGTATCTCAGGTAGTCACCCAAAAAGACGTCCATATACCGAATTTGACAGAGCTGGTAGAACTATTGGAGGCCGAAGGCATAAGGGATAAGGTAATCCTATGCTGTGGAGGGCCTAGGGTCAGCCACGAGCTGGCAAAGGAGCTGGGATATGATGCAGGCTTTGGACCTGGATCCTATGCAGAGGACGTAGCCAGCTTTATAGTAACAGAAATGACCAAATGAGCCACCGAGAACCGTCCCTACTGGCTCACCAAATGAGCCACCGAGAACCGTCCCCGATGGCTCACTAAAGGAAAAGGCAATGCTAGAAAGCATTGCCTTTTCCCTTTTAATGAAACAGGATTTATATAAAATAATAATAGGGGCTAATTAGAAGCTGTAGTTATCTATATTGTCTATGGTAAATACAACTCTTTCAGGTAATAGAATGATACCTGAGTCCTCTGCATCGTAGTCATATCCTTGGATGCTGTTTGGTTCAACCTTAACTGGTCCAATGTCTGGAACGTCTATAGTGTCTCCAACCTTCAATTCATTTCCTAGGGCTAACCAGTATGCAACATAGGCACCTAGAGCACCTTGTACATTGACATCCCAAAGGCCGAACTGATTAATTGTGCCGTCTTTTACGAAGTCCCTCATGGATGATGGAGTAGCAAAACCAGTGATTATAACGTCTTGTGCCTTATCTAAGTTCTTAGCAGCTTGAGCCATTCCAGGTAGTGCTGTGGAGTCTGGACAAAGAACTGCGTCTATGTCAGGGTATGTCTGTAATATAGATTGTCCAACTTGCAGTGATTTTTGGGCATCTTGCTCGCCGTATTGTGTAGTTACAAGTTCCCAACCTGGGTATTTGTCAGCAATATATTCCTTAGCATATTCAACCCAAGCATTTTGGTCAGTAACAGTAGGGCTGGAGTAGAAGAATGCAAACTTAGCACTTTCTAGTTGCTCGTCGGTCATTTGGCTAGCAGCCATATCGACTAGCATTGCACCTAGTAGTTCTGGAGTACCTTGGTTGATATAGGCTGAACGATACTCTGGATCCACGTCTGAGTCCCAAGTAACAACCTTAACTCCCTTGTCCATTGCATTTTTAAGGGCTTGATTCAATCCATCAGGTGATAGGGATGAGATTGAAATAGCGTCTGCACCTTGATTTACTGCGGAGTTAATTATTTGTACCTGATTTGCAACAGAGGCTTCTGGTGAACCGTCATACTTAACCTCAAATCCAACCTTCTTAGCAATTTCTTGTGCGCCGTCATTTGCTGATTCAAAGAACATGTTACCAGTAAGTTTTGGTATAAAAACCACCTTGATGTCTTTTGCGTCACTTGCGTCACCTGCGTCACCTGCAGGAGTCTCTACCTTATCTGGTGCATCTGTCTTGCCACTGTTGTCGTCAGCAGGCTTTGCACATCCTGCCAATACAGATAAAAGCATGGCAACAACTAAAATCAGTGATAATAACTTAGTTTTTTTCATTTTAATACCTCCATATTTTTTTATAATTGGTAAACCCATAGGGCTACTGCCTTAAAACTAAAAACTAATTTCTAATTGCCCTTTCTAATAATTTCCTAAGTCTTGGGAAATTTGATAGGGATAGGCCCTTGATGGCTACAGCGATGATGAGCAGGAGTCCTACACCGACGCTAATGTATTGACTCGATATGCCCGCCATTTGCAGACCAAATCTCAAGATCCCAACTATGACAGATGCCAAGGCTGTGCCTATGACTCCGCCGCTACCTCCAGTAATCAAGGTCCCGCCTAGGACCACTGCAGTGACAATGGAGAGGGTCAACTCAGCACCTAAATCGGGTCTAGAACTGCCCAAATAAGATGTAAGTATTACCCCTGCCAAGGCTGCTGAAGTACCAGAGAGTATATAGGTGCTCAAGGTCACTAATTTATGGTCGATACCCGAGTATCTAGCTGCATTCTTGTTGATTCCAACCAGAAACACATACCTTCCATACTTAGTTTTGTGGAGCAATATATAAGAAATTATTATTAAAGCCGCAAATATAATGAAAGGATTGGGAATGCCAAACACATTGCCATTGGCAATATTCAAGAAAGCTAGGGGCATTCCGCTAATGCCTTCAAATGCACTGGAGCCAGATATCCCCATAATGACTAGGGAAAATCCCGAGTAAAGGAGCATGGTACCTAAGGTGGCTACCATGGCTTGTACTCCTACATAGGCCACTAAAAAACCGTTAATGGCCCCGCTCAGGGCCCCTACCAGCAAGGCTACTGGTATGGTAGCAAATATATTGAAACCAGCCATCTTCCATAGGATGCCCACCACGACGGAGGATAAACCGATGATGGACCCTACGGAAATATCGATTCCGCCGGTGATAATTACAAAGGTTACAAATAAAGAAATAATGCTGATGCTTACAAAGTCGTTTACACTATATAAAAGAACATTGAGTCTTAGAAAGCGGGGATTAATCATGCCAAATACAACTATTTGCAGAGCCAGAAGAACTACCAATGCTGCTTCCCATCTAAGTAACTTTTTAAATCTGCTCATTTATTTCCCCTCCAATCTCCTCTTTCCTACTATCTCCATTGGACTCCGTCTTGACAGACAATCGCTGTTTTATTGCACTAGTCACTAGATACCTGCTTATTAGGGCATCAGAGGAGACAATTAAGATAAGCAATAGCCCCGATATGGTGTTGTTCCAGTAGGCTGGAACCTTTAGGAAAACTAGGGCAGTATTTATGGAGTTCATGATAATGGCCCCAAATGTAGCACCCAGTACAGAACCTAAGCCGCCATTTAGACTGACACCGCCAAGGACACAAGATGCTATGGCAGTCATCTCTGCACCATTGCCCGCCACATTGCCCACAAAGCCAACCTGACTTACATATACCATGCCGGCAATGGAAGCAAATGCACCTGACAGCACAAAGGCTAATATTTTCATAAAGTTTACCTTTATACCTACTAAATTGGCACCTTCCAGATTATCCCCAACAGCGGCAAAGTACTTGCCCCTTCTAGCCTTAGTCAAATACAGGTGAATGACTATCATGACTATAAAGGTGAAAAATACAAAAGCATTCATGCTGCCAAAGATATTTTTCTGTGAGGCCTGCTTGAAGTAATCAGGCAGGTTTTCAACCCACTTTCCCCCTGTGTAGATAAACATGAGGCCCCTTAGGATTCCATTGGTCCCCAGGGTCATGACAATGGAGGGAATTTTAAATTTTGTTACCCCAATTCCATTTACTAGACCCGATACTATACCCACCATGAGGGTGACTATTATAATAGAGAAGAGTCCCCTTCCATTTCTCAGCATAGTTGCAGCGACGGCTGCACTCATACCCAGTATAGATCCGACAGATACGTCTATTTCCTTAGTCAGTATGACAAAGGCCATACCTATGGCTAGGGCAATATACATGACACTGCCCTTTAGGGTAAGCATCAGGTTGCTAGGAGAGATAAAGGCTGGATTCTTTAGTCCTACTAGGGAAAACAAGATTAGGAGGAAGAGAACCACAGTGACTTCCCTGTTTTTAACGAATTTATTTACGAAAAACTTCATTAGATTACCTCCTTATCTAAGACGCCGAAGGATGCAGCCATGAGTTTATCGATATCAATATGCTCTTTTTTAAATTCTCCGTTGATAATGCCATTGTACATGGTCAGTGACCTGTCAGCCAATTCCACTATTTCCTCTAAATCAGAAGATATAAGCAGTACAGCCAGGCCTTCCTTTTTTAGCTGGTCTATAATCTTGTAGACATCAGCCCTAGCTGCAGCGTCAATTCCCCTAGTGGGTTCGTCTAGGACTAGGACCCTGGGCATGGTGGCTAGCATCCTAGCAATTACCACCTTTTGCTGGTTTCCCCCAGATAGGGATTTCATCATCTGATCGTGACCCGTTACCTTAATCCTAAAATCTTGAATATACTTATTGGCGATTTCCTTTTCCTTGCGGTGGTCTGTATAGAACTTGCTCAAGTTTCGCAGGGAGCAGGAGGTCATATTGCCTACCACATCTGTAATGGAGAAAATTCCATTGTAGTGCCTGTCTTCGGGCACATAGTTGAGGCCCTTATTTACAATATCTACAGTCTTATAGCCGGTGATGTCTTCCTTGTTGAGCAGGACCCTGCCAGATACAATCTCGCCAATACCGAATATGGCCTCTGCCAGCTCTGTCCTGCCTGCCCCTACAACCCCTGCAATTCCAAGGATTTCACCGGGGTAAAGCTTGAAGGAAATATCCTTGAATCCATATCCGCTTAAATTTTCAAGTTCCAATACTGAATCCTTGCTATAGTCGCAGGAAGAACCTGAGACCATATCTCCCTTTTCAATGGAAGACTTAATATCCTCGGGGAGAAGCCCCCTAATCAACATATCCTTGGTAAAGTCTGCCACAAGACCCGAGCTTGTGATCTTACCATCCCTTAGGAGTACTACATGGGTGGAAATTTCAAATACTTCTGTCAACCTATGGGTGATGTAAAACATCCCAATACCCTGCTCCCTCAAGTCCCTCATTATCTTAAAGAGAGACTTAATCTCCTTAAAAGTAAGGGAAGAAGTAGGCTCATCTAGGATTAAAATCTTAGAATCTCTCAAAAGCCCCCTGACTATTTCGATTAGCTGTTGCTCGGCAATAGAAAGGGTATCAGCAGTTCGAGACAAGGAAATATTCCAGCCAAGTTTTTTCATTAGTTCCACTAGCCTGTGCTTTAGTTCCTTCCTATTTCCCTTCATACCTATGAGTACATTTTCCTCAACGGTCATATTGGGAAACAACATAGGCTCCTGAGGTACATAGTAAATCCCTTTTTGTAAAGAAATAGAGGGAGATAGCAAACTAGATTTTTCTCCATCGATATATATGTCTCCCGAGTCAGGGGTATATATTCCCATTAGGATCTTCATGAGGGTGGATTTTCCAGCCCCATTACCGCCTATTATCGCCACAATTTCCCCCGGATTTAACTTCAGGGTAACGCCCTTTAAGACGAGATTTGTAGCAAAGGATTTCTTTATATCATCTAAGTAGACAAGGGAATTTTGATTTAACTCATTTTCTGCCACCTTTGGCACCTCCCTAAATGGAATCTATTTATTTGTATTATGAAATTTAATAGCAAAAAACCGTCAATTGCTTTTATTAATTATTATAGTAATCCAAAACAAAATAATTGTCAATGATATTTTGTTTAATTTATCAAATTAATTTTAATTTTCGAGAATAATCAAATAAATTTAAGAAAAAGGATTTACAAATCCCCATATAATTGATAATATAAGTATTGTAAACCATAAGGCTGTGAGGAATCCCCTGTAAAAGTCAATTAAAATCTTGACATTTACAAATAGAATTAATATAATTACTATAAACAAATGATTAGCATGTAAACAAATGTTTAACCAAGCTATAAAGGGGTAGAATATTAATAGGTGGTGGATAACATGGATTTAGAGCAAAATCTCATCATAAAGATTGCCTGGTACTACTATATGGAAGGTATGACGCAAAAGCAGATATCAGACAAGTTAAATATCTCTAGGATGAAGGTAGTTAAATATTTAGAAACTGCTAGAAGCCAGGGTCTAGTCAAATTTTCAGTAAGGGCCAATGGCGAAAAGAAGATGAACATTGAAAGGCAGCTAATAGACAAGTACGGTTTAGATGACACCTATGTAGTTCCCACCACAGAATACAATCTAAACAGGACCATTGCAAAGGCGGCAGCCCAGTACATAGAGGGTAAGATAACCCCAAACTCCTACATAAATGTAGGCTATGGAGAAACTGTATCCTATGCCATAAGGTATTTGACATCATTTCTGGAAGTTCCAGTATCATTCGTATCCCTGTCAGGGGGGGTAACATTCTATGCATCCAGTATGGCAGGTATGAGAAATTTCGACAATTCAATGGACCTTCCAAAGTTCTTCATAGTTCCTTCACCCTTGATAGTGTCAAATAAGAATCTAGCAGATCAGCTATTACAGGAAAGATCAGTAAAGGAAATACTAAATATGACAGAACTATCGGATTATACGGTCATAGGTGTAGGGGCACCTGACAGGACAGCTACCATAATGAAGACAAATCAAATATCGGAAAACGACCTAATCCTACTTAAGATGAATGGAGCCATAGGGGATATACTTAGCCAATTCTACGACAAGGATGGAAATAAAATCGACAGCGACCTGCACCAAAGATTGATAACAGTCCAGCTTGAAAAACTCAAGGAAAAGAAAAACGTCATAGGAGTGGCAGGAGGGCCAAGTAAAATAGAGTCAATAAATGCAGCCTTGAAGGCAGGCTACATAAATATAATGATAACGGATGAATCCACAGCGGAAAGCTTATTGAGCCTATAATATAGAGGAGGTCAGGCAGATGTCAAAATATTTAATGGCTATAGATGCAGGTACAGGAAGTGTAAGGGCAGTCATATTCGATACAGAAGGAAATCAAATTGCGGCCCATAGCAGCGAGTGGGAACACAAGGAAGACCCAAGATACCCGGGCTCTATGGACTTTGATTGGGAAAACAACTGGCACCTAGCTGTAAAATGCGTTAAGGAATCCATTAGGAAGGCAAAAATAAATGAGGAAGACATATTGGCTATATCAACTACCAGTATGCGTGAGGGTATAGTCCTATACGATGAAGATGATAAGGAAATCTGGGCCTGTGCCAATGTAGATTCCAGATCAAACAAGGAAGTCAAAGACCTGATGGATATAGACCCAGGTCTTGAAAAAGAAATATACAAGCTATCAGGACAAACCTTCGCCCTAGGGGCACTTCCTAGGATCCTCTGGGTGAAGAAGAACATGCCGGATATATATGAGAAAACTAAAACAGTAAGCATGTTCAATGACTGGCTCATATATAAACTGTCGGGGATACTGTCAACAGAACCATCCAATGGCTGTACAACGGGGATTTTCGACATCAAGAAAAGGGACTGGGAACCTGAGATAGCAGTCAAATGCGGACTCAAAGCCGACATATATCCAAAGGTCTATGAGCCCGGCACAGTAGTAGGCAAGGTCAATGAAGAAGCCAGCAGGGAAACCGGTCTAAGTCAAGGAACCCTAGTGGTTTCGGGCGGTGGTGATGCCCAGCTAGGGGCCATAGGAGTAGGGCTAGTAGGGGAGGATCAGGTAGCAGTCTTTGGAGGAAGCTTCTGGCAGCTAGAATACAATACTAGAAAGCCCCTCATGGAAGAAGATGCTAGAATCAGGGTCAATTGCCACGCCATAGAAGATATGTGGAACTACGAGGCCATAGCATTCTTCCCAGGTCTAATACTCAGATGGTACAGGGACGCATTTTGTGACAGGGAAAAGGAAGTGGGCAAGCTAACAGGTGTGGACCCCTATGACCTGATGAATAAGGAAGCAGAGAAAATACCTGCAGGTAGCTATGGAATGATGGGGGCCTTTTCAAATGTAATGGACTATATATCTTGGAGACATGCAGCCCCTACATTTACAAACTTTCAGCTAGAACCGGAAAAGTACAATAAATATACATTCTACAGGTCCTTGCTGGAAAATGCCGCCCTAGTAACCAAGGGACACTTTGAAATGGTAAAAGAATTGACTGGAAACTCTCCAGAGGAAATAGTCTTCGCCAATGGGGCATCAAAATCTGACCTATGGGGCCAGATAATGGCAGATGTATTGGAAGTAAAGGTCAAGGTACCAGTGGTAAAGGAAGCGACAGCCCTAGGCGCTGCCATATGTGCAGGAGCGGGAGCCGGAGTATATGAAAGCATAGAAAAAGCAGCCAACTCCCTAGTAGTATGGGATAAGGAGTACCTGCCCAAGGAAGAGAACGTAAAAGTATATAGGGAGCTATACAATAGGTGGAAGGCCATGTATGAAGTTCAACTAGCCATAGCTGACGGAGGAGTAACCCAGCATATGTGGAAAGCACCAGGAATCTAGAAATTATCAAACCAGAAAGGAGAACAGCAATGTACAAGCTAAATGAGTCAGAGAAAGAATATCGATTTGGAGATAGTGGACCAAAATATTTAATGAGGGGGCCAAGGGCAAACTTTGGAGTAGTAGTACTACAACCGGGTCAGGACTTTGCCAACCATTCTCATAGTATTATGGAGGAAAACTTTTTTATACTGGAAGGACAAATAGAATTTGTAGTAGATGATGAAGTAGTCATTTGCAAGGAGGGGGACTTTATCCATGTAGAACCGGAGGAAGCCCACTACCTTAGGAATAAGGGAGATATACCAGCAAAGGCAATATTTTGCCTAGCACCGTATCAAGAGCAAGATAAAAATGACCTACCATTGCCAGAAGGAATAGAAAAATAAAAATATAGGAGGGTTAAAATGGCTGATTTAATAGGTAACAAGGAAGCAAAGGAATATCATGTAGATATACCCCAGGCAAGATCCCAATTTAATGTAAAGGGAATGGACAATGTGGATTGGGGAATGAAGGATAGATTATCAAGAATCTTCAACCCAAAGACAGGCAGGAGCTTGATGCTAGCATTCGACCATGGATATTTCATGGGGTCCACAAGGGGACTAGAGAGAATAGACATAGGCATACAATCTCTAGCAGAAGACGTAGATGCCCTAATGGGTACAAGGGGGGCCATAAGGACCAGCATATCCCCAACCTTTAACAAGGCAGTAGCCCTAAGGGTATCAGCAGGCAGCACCATGGCATCAGAGGACATCATAAAGGAAACCATAGCAGTAGACATAGAGGACGCCATAAGAATGAACGCATCCTGTATGGCAGTACAGACCTTTGTAG
Organism: Tissierellaceae bacterium; assembly: GCA_041655755.1. GTDB lineage: Bacteria > Bacillota > Clostridia > Tissierellales > Tissierellaceae > JAAYFT01. The sequence continues at coordinate 12,815 of JBBAEY010000031.1, read as the reverse complement.
GGACAGAAGAAGAAAGGACATCCCTGGACAACCTAGTAAGGGTCATAGATGCAGGAAACAGATACTCAATACCAACCATGGGAGTAGTAGCAGTAGGCAAGAGCATGGAAAGGACAACCAGATTCTTCCTCTTGGCAACTAGAGTCCTAGCAGAGCTAGGGGCACAGATGGTAAAGACCTACTATTGTGACGACTTCGACAAGGTAGCAGCAGCTTGTCCAGTACCCATAGTAGTAGCAGGAGGAAAGAAACTACCAGAAGATGAAGCCCTAGAGTTGGCATACAATGCACTTCAAAATGGAGCAGCAGGTATAGATATGGGAAGAAACATCTTCCAATCAGAAGATCCAAAGGCAATGGTAAAGGCAGTAGCCAAGGTAGTACACGAGAATTTCACAGCAAAAGAGGCCTATGAATTTTTCCTAGACCTAAAAAATAAATAAAAATGTGCCACCGGGGACGGTTCTCGGTGGCTCATTTTTTTCTTTTCTATTTCCTTTCAAAAATGCTATAATCAACTTAAGGAAAAGGAAGGTGGTATATATGAAAAAGTCGTTAAAATTGATAATACTAATACTAGTGCTGACCTTGATAGTACCCAGTATAGCCGGTATGGCAGCGGGGACAGATCCAAAGACAGAGGAGCATACAGCGGATTTAATATTTTTCGAAGAGGTGCTGAATTTAATCAAGGAAAGCTATCCCTTTGAGGTGGAAGAAAGTGACCTAATAGTAACAGCCGTAAAGTCCATGCTAAAATCCCTGGACCCCTATAGCGACTACTATACAAAAGAGGAAACAGAAGGCCTGATGGGCAGCTTAACGGGGAGTTTTTCAGGCATAGGCATATATATAGAGGAAAAAGACGGATATATTACAGTAGTCAGCCCCATCAAGGGCCAGCCAGCAGAAAAGGCAGGCATAAGGACAGGTGACTTGATTGTAGCCGTAGACGATATAGATATTAAGGACATGGGAGTAGACAAGGCCTCAGCCCTAATCAAGGGGCCAGTGAATACGACAGTTAAACTCAAGGTAAAGAGGGAAGATAGGACCCTTACATTTAATGTAAAAAGGGCTACAATCACCATAAGCCCAGTCTATTATGAAATAATGGAAAAAGATATAGGCTATATAAGCCTAGATGAATTTAGCGACATAGCTACCAAGGATATAAAGAAGGCCCTGGCGGAATTTGACAAGAAGGGAATCGAGAAAGTAATCTTGGACTTGAGAGACAATCCCGGGGGATTTTTAGACGAGGCCGTATCCATAGGAAGGCTATTTGTCCCAGTGGGGCCCATAGTCTACGTGAGGGACAAAAACAACAGGCTAACAACCCATAGGTCCTACCTGTCAAAGCAGAAATACCAGCTTGTAGTATTAGTAAATGGTAGCTCTGCTTCAGCATCGGAAATAGTGGCAGGAGCCGTCAAGGATAGGAAGGCAGGAGTTCTAGTAGGTAGCCAGACCTTTGGCAAGGCCCTAGTGCAAAACCTAATCCCTATAAATGATGGCAGCCTGATTAAAATGACGACGGCAGTGTATTTGACGCCAAATAAGACCCTGATAAATGGCATAGGCATAGAACCTGACTATCTAGTGGAAAACGATGGATTTCAGGACCTCCAGCTAATGAAGGCCCTAGAGATTTTGAGCCAGCAGGGACGGTTCTCGGTGGCTCAATAAAAGGGTTAATTGTGGATAATATGTGGACAAACTGTGGATATATTAAAAACAAATAAATTTGGAGGAGTTTAACCATGCCAAGGAGACCCAGAGTAGTATCAAATACAGGGATTTATCATGTTATGGTAAGAGGGATCAACAAGATGGATATATTTAAGACCCCAGGAGAAAAGGAAAAATACTTAGATACACTGGCCCGAATGAAAGAGGAGGGGGAGTATTCATTATATGGATATTGCATAATGGATAACCACGCCCACCTGCTCATTAAAGAGGAAGAGGATACCATCGATAGAATAATGAAAAGAATTGGAGTAAGCTACGCCTACTATTACAACAAGAAGTACGAAAGAATCGGCCCGCTTTTCCAGGGCAGGTATAGGAGTGAAAGGGTAGAGTCGGAGGACTACCTCTTGGCCTGCCTAAGGTATATCCACAATAACCCTGTAAAAGCTAACGTTACTGCGGCCCCAGCAGCCTATCCTTGGAGCAGCTACAATAGCTATATCAGCAGATACCTAAAGGAAGGAGACATAATTTCCAGAGAATTCATATTGGATATAATATCGGAAGATAGGCCAAAGGCCATAAAACAGCTAATTGAATATACAAAGCTATATGATGATTATGTATTTTTAGATGATGAACCGGATAAAGATCATAAGGAGATAATCGACAATATCCTCAGTAAATATAATCTAGAACTAAGAGAATTAAGAACAATGAAACATAGGGAAATGAGAGATATGTTGATAAGGAAGATAGTAAGGGATACAGGCCTGTCTGCTAGAGAACTATCTAGCATAACAGGTATAAGCAGGGCTACCATAGGAAGGGTATTAAATTAAGAACAAAAATGAGCCACCGAGAACCGTCCCCGGTGGCTCATTTTATTTAGTTATATACAATTTCTATCTTGTTGTCGTGCTGGTTTTTGTCTCGTATTTCTATTCTCGATAGATTGCTGGTATTCAGCCAATCTGCCAGCACCGTATTGCCATTGTCGGCAACCTTCCAGCTATGGGGTGGTAATTCATTGCCATTACCATCATGCCTAATTATACTGTACTCCATTTGATTTGTGGTGCCGTTTAGGACAAAGGGATGAACGTGGGTGCTGAGGTTTATATGATCTAGCTCCAGATTAGCAGTAAATTTAAGTTCTGCAAATTGGCTAGGTAAGGTATCCTTTGTTGCCTTGATTCTGATTTCGACATTCTTTTCTCCACTTAGGTCCTCTGTATCTAACAATTCGCCACTTAACCAAGGGCTATTAGTTCCTGGGTTTATCCTATATTCAATCTCGCTTCTATCTGTATCATAATTACTTATAGATTCAACTTTGTTTTTGACATCATCAATTTCTACATCTGGTGCAGATGCTGAGGCGCTAATGATAGCCTTTTGCTCTGGATGAGATTCCAGTTTACTATCAGTTGCCCTTTGCCTAAACTCTAACCGACCCGCTTTAAATGTTATACCATAAATTTTAGTTTTAGCATCTATGTTTTTCCAACTGTCATTACTAATTCGATACTGCAGGTTGTAATCTGTGTCGTTGTCAATGATACCGGCTTCAATATTATAGGTCACATCAGTTAAATCCGGTTTCTCTTGTCTCTCAAGACTAGTTATATAAGACATTTCTGTACTTGCTTTATTTTTCTCCCTAAGCCAAATGTACATTCCCTCAAATGGTTCAATAGGTGTCTTATCTTTTCCTGCTGTCAACCAAATTCCATCGTCCTCATCCTTGGAGCCTATCCTATATTCCATGTTTTGGGTTGTACCTAAGATTAATTTGTTAGCAATATCAAATCTAATATTTTCAAATGTTAAGTTTTTTGTAAAGGAAATTGGCTTTTCATTACTTGGTAACAGTTTTTCCTCCGCCTTCTTCCTTACATATATTATAATTGTGTCATTTTTATTACTATCGTCATTAAAATCACTTCCAGATTTCCACTCGGTACTATTGGCACCTATCCTATATTCAAGCTTGTCATCTATATTTTTCCAGATACCATCTTCGTCTAAATATTGGATAGTTTTTTGGTCGTCATTGCCTTTTATTTCCGGTGGATCAATAGGTGCAGGTATGATGTCCAATGTATTAGGCTTTGAAGGCAACTTTTCCTTATCCCCCCTTGTCCTAATCTCCAAAAGTCCAGCCTTAAATTTTACATTTTCAACCTCGCTTTCATTTTCTAGAGGTGCCCAATTTCCACCGGTTATCCTATATTCAAGCTTTTGCTCCGATGTATTTACCATCTTCTCATCCAAGATGTTGAATGAAATATCTGTAGTATCCGGTTCAGCCATAGATAATATCTTTCCCATATCCCTCTTATTTACTGTGCTATTCTGCTGTCTAATCCATACCTGGTTCCCAGAGATAAAGGATACTTGAGTTTCGCCGTTTTTGGCAGTTGCCCAATTTCCATCTATTCCATCCGTAGAATTGACACTGTATTGGATTGAGCTATTAGTCTCTTTTAATAGGCCAGCAGCCACATCTATCTCTACATCCCTCAAATCCAAGCCGTTCAGCTTGGCCGTAGCTAGGGAGTGGAGGCTATCTTTCGTGGCCCCCAGCCTTACCCTTAAATCGGCTTCTGGCTCCAACTCAATTAAATCTCCAAGACTTAGACTAGACCAATTATTCCCGCCGTCTGTGCTTATATCGTAGCTGACCCCATTATCTAAACCTGCCAACTGAACCTTCATCCCATCTGTATAGTCAACTTCACCTATACTTATTCCCACAGGTGCCTTTGGGTGGCTAAGGGTGGCTACCAACCAAAATTCCCTTGGGTTTTCCTTGCTGCGGACATAGACCTTGCCGGCCCTAAAATCAATATTCCGGGTATTTCCCCCCGTAGTAGGCAACCAATTCTCCCCATTTATTCCATTGCTAGAGTCCAAACTAAATTCAAAATCATCTGTATCCAGCCAACTCCCAAGCTCATATTTAAGAGCTTTTCCTTCCACATCTACCTTTACTTCCTTCAATTCACCCATCATAGATTGGCCCCTAATGATCTGCAGGCTAATATCGTCTGAATCAACTGAATTTGGCTCTGTCACTGCACTGCCTTTTACCTTAATCTTTACTGTGGCATCAGCCGCCAAAGTAGTAGAGGCTGTACCAGTTACTTGTATTTCTATTATATTGCCATTAACGTTACTGACATCAGCTGTCAGTCCCCTAGGCAGACCTGTGATTACAAGGTCATCGTTTTCTACAATTTCCTTCAGGCTACCGTTGCTTACTTTAATCTGCCAGGTACTTACCTTGTCATTTACTACCCTATAATCAGGTGGGAATAGCTCGACAGTGTCACTGCCACCTACAGCACTGGCACCTACCTTTAGGACATTGGGATATATGGTAAATGTGGGGCTAGCTACAATGTCTAGGGTTGCACCACTAATTAATTCTTTTGCTATGGTTAGGCTGATGTCCTCCCTTCCGCCGTCGAAGTCAACGCCCTCAACGGCAGGCAAAATCAATGTAACTTCCTTACTGGAATTTCTCTCAAGGCTACCGTCTGTTTCAAGTTTCCCCGCAATTATATCCCAATTAGTTCCGCCTTTAAATCCGCCTATCAATGTATCCTTATCGATATCTCCTAGCCAATTGCCGTCATGTAAATTAATCACAATCTTGACTCCGCCTTTTTCTATATCCTCTTGTCTGATTGCCCTAGACACCACATCTCCGCCAATGGTGGCCTTGATAGTGGGTTTAATAGTCATAGTGCCAGTGGCGTAAATTGGGTTTACTGCTCCAATGACTTCCGGTGGTATTTCCAATGTGATTATTTGGTCCTCTACGATGTCATAACTAGGGGTCTTTGCTAAATAAAATGTCAGGACTTCCCTGTTATCGTCAATTGAAATTCCCCCACCGTCTGCCATCAAGGTGGTTACCACATTAAACCATTGGGGGTTTTGATTATTGGACTTGAGTCCATTAAAGAGTTTATCCCTTAGGGTTTTGTCATTCTCCAAATCCAGCCATTTTGCATCTGTCAGGCTAATCTCAACCTTTGTTCCACCATTGACTATGCTTCCCTCGGGCACAATGATAGCTTCTAATTCAGCACTGCCCTGCTTTATATCGTCAGGGCCGATTACAAATCTTTTAAAGGCCTGTATCTTGTTATCCTCTATCTCAAATAGGGTCAAGTGCTGGCCAATCCTTACGACAAATTCGCCCCCATACTCGGTTCCGCCAACCAAGACGTCGTCTTTGGCAGGGGTGGGGTATTCCCTAGTATCTAGAATATATTTATAAGACTTTGCACCATCTATGCCATCGAAGTCGACCTTATCTGCTGTAGCCCCTTTCTCCAAACTTATACCGCTAAGCTCAGGGGCATGTTCCTTCACCAAGTCGCCATTTATCTCAACCACATCATACCCCTTGGTTTTACCTGCCCCATCTGTGGCCAGTAGCAGTACATATCCATAGTTGTCCTCAGATATAAGAGAAACCTTTATATTTGCCCCTACTCCATTATAGACATTGTAAAAAGTCGCCCCATCTACGACCTGGTTAAAGTAAGGTTCTTCAATAGGTTCTTCATCAAACAGCTTATATCTCCAATTTGTAGCTCCATAGAGGCCATCAAACTTGAGATTGGCAAATCTAGTGGTTCCAGGTTCAACTCCCCTCTCTACAGTGTAGTTTTCACCTGTCCCTGTACCCACCTTTAACTCAACAGCCTTTCCGCCCCTTATATTTCCTTCATTTAGCCTAAATTCCCTATATCCCTTGACCTTGCCATCGACATCTGTTGCCAAGAGCAGCAGGTAATCGTTTATTTTCACGTCTTCTATATCTGAATTTACGTTATAGAATTCAGAGTCTTCAACTTCCGTATCTTTTTCTATATCGCCAAAGCTGCTACTTCCTATGGCTACCATCCATTTACTAGCTCCAAGAATATTGCTGCTAAAACTAAGGTTGGTAAAGCTCGTACTTCCCTCATGAGTTCCGGCCTTTGGTTCACCTAGGAAGTAATTGCTGCCTAGGACTAAAAGGCTGGCGTTTTCTCCCCTTACCATTCCATCTACTAATTCAAATACACCGTAAATCTTCACCCTTGAAGAGCTATCTGTTGCAGCTATGACTAAATTATCTCCCACAGCCGCAGAGGGTATATTGGTATTTGGGGTATAGTAGTTGGAATTTGCAAATGGAGTGTTGAACTCTATATCTTCTACATCTCCTTTTACCAGTTTATATCTCCAGTGGTTAAATCCTAAAATACCTTCACTATCTAATTCTTCAACCTTAGTTGAGAATGGAGATGTACCTTTTATGGGGTCACTGAATAGGTCACCCCAAGTCTTCTTAACTATGGGGAGCCTTACATTTGTCTCATTTGCCTTTAACATGGCATAGGCCTTTATCTCATAGTCATCTCCATCACCCACAGTAGCCAATAGGATGAAGTTCTTATTTACTGTTCCCTTGGCAAATATTTCTTCCTCGTCTGTTACAGTAGCTTCCTTGTCATTAAACTCAAGCACTTCTATATCTTCAATGGTCGAATCCAGGTCAGGGACAGGTATGACCTTGTCTGATACAGCATATCTCCACACAATAGTTCCCTCTAAATTGCCCTTGTTCAAGGTGGCAAACTTCATTTGCCCCACATCTGTGCCCTTGACAGGAGGGGTAAAGTGAGTGCCTTGGATTAGGGGTATTGCCTTATTTTCGTCTATAGGTGTAATAGGTCTTATTTGCTCCGCTGTCAAGGTAAAGATCTTATAAGCCTTTACCTTATTGTCCTCTACAGCAGATAGCAGGAGCCTATCCCCACTACTAGCCCCTATGCTCGTATCCTCAATATACTCACTTCCAAGGGGAGAGCTGTCCAATTCTGGTCTAGGAATACTTAGCTTGCTTAGGTGGACATACCACTTGTCAGCTTCAATATCTATAAAATCCAAGGAGCTAAACTTTGTACTACCATCTACATCGCCAAATTCAGGACCAGTATAGTGACTGTCACCCAGTTCATCTGCATAGACCGTTGGTTTTCTAATCATATCGGCATGGACCTCGATAGAGGCAAAGCCAATGATCCTATTGTTTCTATCTAGAGCATATAAGTCAATAAATTCCTCAGGGCTAATGGGAATATCCTGCCCCTTGATATAGTCAGTCCCGTCAACCAGTATATTGCCCCTTTTTATAGTTCCTATGTCCCTCTGGTCTTCTGCTATAATGTATTGCCATTTGTATGCACCAGAAGGCAGGTTTAAAATGGATATCTTAGTCGTTCCCGCTGCAGCCCCCTTGTCAGGGGTGGAATAGTTGGCAGTCCCAAGCCTTAATGGTGCGGAGCTATAGCTATAGTCCTCTATATCCCCTCCGACTATGTCACCAAAGTCCTCCGCCAAATCACCTGTAATTCCCTCGAAATCCTCCTCAATCTGGTCTGAATTTGTCGACATATATGCCTCCAGTTCCTCTTGAGAGCTTATTCCTTCATCTTCTACCAAGTCTCTTAAGTATTTCAATTGTGCCTTCTCTTCATCAACAATGTTTACATATTTCCCATGGTCTGTTTCCCTGTAAAAGAGGCCTAGGTCTGCCCCCTTTACTATATCGTCTATAAGGTCTTCAAATTCATCTGCATCGCCTCTATATATCTTTTTTAGGCCAGTGTGGATAATATCACCGGGAGCAGCAAGGCTGGGAATGCTGCCCAATATCAAAACAAAAACAACTATAAATGCAATAAATCGCCTCATACTATCTCCTCCATTACTTAAGGTTCCCACTAAGTATTAGTTTTCCATCCTTGCCATAGACTTCATATTTATATCCGGACATCCTTGCAAGGACCCCCACATCAAAGCCTGAAATGGAGAACTTGCCGTCCTTGCCCAGGACCTTACTTCCATATATCTTGCCGTCCTTGCCCAGGACCTTACTTCCATATATCTTGCCGTCCTTGCCCAGTAGGACAATCCTATATCCAGTGAAATCAAGACTTCCCTTTAGGTTGCCTGAAAAAGAGCCCACTACAGATGTGGTAAACTTCAGATTTTCCATAGAGACCTTATCCACAGGACTTGTGCCCGCCCTATTGACCTCCACAGGGTCTAGCTTATCAAATAGTGTCGAGTCTTCACTTTTCATTGGCGTATTTAGGGCTCTTATCATGGTATCTAGGACAGTTTTCCTTGTGACTTCTTCGTCCTGCTGGATATACATATCCCCTAGTCCAATTTCCAGAGCCTTCTTTAGGTAATCGTCAGGGTATTCCACAAAATCTACCCCATCTTCGTAGCCCAGTATTCTCAAAAATACGGTGAGCATTTCTACATAGCTTACATTTCCTCCGGGGTCAAACCTATCCTTTGACCTACCAGACATCAGCCCCTCATTCCTTGCCGTTGAAATAATGGAAGAGGCCCATCCTCCTTGAAAATCCTCTATGTCCCCAAAGGCGGGGTCCCCATCAAATTCCAAAGCCTCTCCTTCGAGGTCCATCAATCTAATGGCTACAGTGGCAAAACTAGCCCTGTTTATCTTGTCCCCTAGATTTAAACCTCCGACTCCAAAGTAACCCCTATCTATAACCCAATTCCTAGTGGCCTGACCCTCCCCATAAACCACATGGGAAAGGGTCAGGACCATTATAAGAATGATGAAGCAAAGTTTTTTCACAAATACCACCTCAATTGATATTATTGTAGATTACCACCTATTACTGGTCTGCCGTTTCCATCGTAGATTTGGTATTTAAAGCCTATTACCATATCGAAGAAATCCACATCAAATTCTGACATTACAAAGCTTCCATTGGGATTTAAATTAGTCTCACCTTTTTCAACACCTGACCTAGTCAATAGCCTGACCTTATATCCCGAAAAGTCAGTGACTATATTGCTGGTTACAGTGCCCGAGAAGACCCTAAGGCTTGTACTGAACACTATGGATTTCACGTTAAAGCTTGGCAATCCAGTATCTTTCTCTACATGGATAGTGTATATCTTTTCATTTTTATCTTCTTCTTTGACGCTGATACTAATAGTAGTAGCATTGTCGCCAATGGAGACCTCAAATGGACTATCGGCATATGGACTTCCATTTATCCTAATATCTCCATTGCCAGAGGGAGTCACATAAAGCTTAGAAATATTGGGGTTTACATTTAAGTTGTAGTCAAGTATACCCTTTTCAAAGCTAGGCTCCAGTTCCAAGACATTGGAATTCTCATCTTCGACAAGCAAATCATCTAGACCTTGAGATAGATTAGGATCCTTCTCAACCACATAGGTAAAGCTGGATATTTCCCCGGCCCCTAATCCAGATGAGTAGCCAAAGGCATTGATTGTAGTATCGTGGTAAATGGCAATTCCATCTTCGTATATGAGGCTTGAACTAGTCGGACTGCTGCCGTCAAGGGTATAGTATATAGTCGCGTCTGGTGTATTGGTCCAAAGCTCTATTAGGCTGCCCTCAGTCACCGTTCCGCTTGTCGGATTGGCAAATACCACAGATACCTTGTCCTGATAGAAATCGTAGTCGAAGATTTCAGCCCCATTCTTATCCACTATGTCGACTGTAACATTGGCATCCCACAAGGAGATTATAGTACTTAGGGCATTGTGAACAACGGTGTTTAAGGCTTGTCGCCCTTCCTCCCCGGCCTCGAACCATCTATCGTCATCCACAGAGAAGTCGCCCTCAACTATCAAGTGGAAGTTCTTCATATCCAACTCCAGCAATGAGTAGTTAAGTTTAAAGCCGTGGGCACGTCCGTAGCTATTGTTGATTTGCTCTTCCGTTGCATTCAACAAATCCCTAGAGCCAACCATATTGTCCTCTATGACAAAGTCGATAATAGGAAGGTCGGCAGAAGGTGAAACTAGCTTCCCGATTATCCTTACATCTGGATATATGTCCCTAATCCTCTGATTTAAAGTCTTGAAATATCCCATCTTGACGTAAAGAGAGAGTCTATCAAATTTATCATTGTATGGGTAGACGACTAATTCAATGTCGTCACCTAGCATCTCGGCACTATAGCTAAATTCGATATTATAGTGCTTGGCAAATTTATCGTTCAATACTTCAACCAGATAATCGGGATTGATATTTGAGTCGACCAAGAGCCTGCTGCTGGTGAAATCAAAGTATATGTCCTTGTCTCTCGTGTTGAAATATACATAGTCCCTATAACTAGAAGAATAATACCTTTGAGTATTATAATATGGGTTCCTTATAACCCCTGAAATCAATGCATTGTCATCGTATAGGTTGAGTATACTGGTATATATATTCCATATCCAGTTTTCCACATCAGACCTTCTCAGCTTAACCCATTGATTGTTTTTAGAAGTAGGGAAACTTATATCGAGATTAATCCAGTTAGACTGCTGAGATAGGGAAATAGAAGTCTCGATTTCTCCAATGGTGCTAAAATAAGTATTTAAATAACTTTCTAAGGATTTTACACTGTCAATCTTCTTAAAGGGAAGCCTTAGATCCTTTAAAATATGCCTACGGTTTTCGAGTTCCTGCCTTTGTAAATCCAGTAGATAGTTCTTCCCCTCCCTCATGCTAACCAAATAATTCAGATTGGAGGGATTTATCAATACCCCATTTCCGTCAATGCCGATTGTACTTCCATCCTTACTTATGGAGGGGGTAATATATAGGTAGGGAGCTATATCGTCCAATGCCAGGTAATAGTCCCTATTGTATTTTAAGGGAGATAGACCTAGATTTATCCTTTTACCGTCTAAGACTACATTTATACCCCCGAGGCCAACCCTGATATTTCTCAGGGGCAAGGTAACCTTGTTGGTGGGCGATTTCACATTTTTTCCTTCCAATAGCCTGACTTCTTCTTCAAGGGCGTCGATAATTCTTTCCTTGGTCAAAATCTCATATCCCCTCTGGAAAGAAATAGACTTCTTAGTCAAATTATCAATCAACCTGCCCCTAGAATTTAAAAAGATATTGTCACCGCTAATATTTATACCTATATCCAGCCCCTTGGCCAAGTCCCCCAAAGAAACATAAAGATTTTCCCCATATAGGAAAAGCTCCTTTTGGCCGGCAATTGATTTCCCGTTAAATCTAAGGGCTAGGTCTACAAACTCCACATCAATATCCCGAACAAAATTGACTCCTTCGCCCCTAAGGGGAAAAGATGAAAAAACCATGACAATAGCCAGCGATAATATAAAAATCTTCCTCATAAGATACCTCCTAAACAGTCAACTATGAATTATGTACTATAAACTATGAATCCTATAATATATATCGGCAGTAATTTGCTTTAAGTGTATAATAAACATAAAGAAAAGACAAATTTTGCCGACAACATTAAAGAAGGAAATATCTATTTAGGGAAGCGCAAGTCGACAATTGCAAACGTGAATTATTATTGGGAAGGGGACACACTATGAAAATAAAACTAAAAATCAAGAGGCTTTTAGCCACAGGTCTTATAGCAGCAATCATACTTCCATTAATGCCCATAGGGGAGCTGAAGGCATATGCCTTCGAGCAGGATAATTTCAAAGTAGATGAGGTAGTTCTAATACGAAATTTCGATAGGGATCAAAACTCCCTGTCTGCCATAATATCCATCAGAGGGGAATACCTAAGGGATGCACCAGTCCGCATATTCACCAACAAGGGCGGCTTTAAGGACCTCCCGGCTTCAGCCCGAGATATAAATGACGACAATATACTGCAATATAGGCTGTCAGCAGAGGACATAGGCTCAAAACTATATGTAGGGAACAAGGAAATATCCCTAGACGAAGAAAATATGCCCAACATCACCTCCATTACAACGAAAAAGGTAGAAGAAGGTCAACAACTGAAACTGCAGGGTACAAACCTAAGCCAAATATACTCTGGAAACATAAAGGTATATTTAGACAGGCAAGGGGAGACAGACATAACGAGTAAATTTTTAATTAGCGGCAGCGAGGCCACAATATCGGACACTAGGGCCAAGACCCTAGGCCAGCAAAGCATAGTATTTAAAAAGACAGATGAGCAATATATAAATTTTAACCCCGCAAACCCATCTGTAAATGTAAAGATAAATATTACCTATACCTATCAGGACCAATTC
>JBBAEY010000030.1:0-23977 GCA_041655755.1 Tissierellaceae bacterium | reverse complement strand
CTAATGCTATTTTTAAAGTTAGACTGGAAAATGGTCACGAAATTTTAGCCCATATTTCTGGAAAATTGAGGATGAACTATATAAGGATACTTCCTGGAGACAAGGTAACAGTTGAACTGTCGCCCTATGATTTAACGAGGGGCAGAATAACCTGGCGAAACAAGTAGCATGGGAGGGATTTAAATGAAAATTAGACCATCAGTAAAAAAAATGTGTGAAAAGTGTAAAATAATCAAGAGACATGGGAAAGTAATGGTTATTTGTGAAAACCCAAGACACAAGCAAAAACAAGGTTAATCGTGAATGATTTTTTCCATGGCAAGGTATTTATTTTAGGAGGTGTAGACATTAATGGCTAGAATTGCGGGAGTTGACTTACCAAGGGACAAGAGAGTGGAAGTAGGTTTAACCTATATCTTTGGAATTGGTAGATCAAGATCAAATGAAATATTAGCAAAGTCTGGTGTAAATCCAGATACTAGGGTCAAGGACTTAACAGAGTCAGAGGTTGCAAACCTTAGGGCTGTTATCGATGGTTACCATGTGGAAGGTGATCTTAGAAGAGATATAGCTCTAAATTTGAAAAGGCTGAGAGAAATAAATTCTTATAGGGGAATTAGACATAGAAGAGGCCTGCCAGTAAGGGGCCAAAGGACTAAGACCAATGCTAGGACAAGAAAAGGTCCAAAGAGATTGGCAGCTAAAAAAGGCAAGAAGTAAAGGAGGGAAGATTAAGTGGCAGCTAAAAAAGGCAAGGTAACTCGAGTTAGAAGAAGAGAACGTAAAAATATAGAAAGAGGTCAGGCACATATTTCATCTACCTTTAACAATACAATGGTCACCCTAACAGATTTACAGGGGAATGTATTGTCATGGGCAAGTGCAGGACAATTAGGCTTTAGAGGTTCTAGAAAATCTACTCCTTTCGCTGCACAGCAAGCAGCTGAGGAAGCAGCAAAAAAAGCCATGGAACATGGATTAAAAAGCGTAGAAGTATATGTAAAGGGACCAGGTTCTGGAAGGGAAGCAGCTATTAGGTCACTACAAGCAACAGGATTAGAAGTAAATATGATAAAAGACGTTACTCCTATTCCTCACAATGGTTGTAGACCACCAAAACGAAGAAGAGTATAATAGGAGGTGTAATATATGGCAAGATATACAGGTCCAGTATGTAGACTATGTCGTAGGGAAGGCATGAAACTTTACCTAAAGGGAGATAAATGCTTTACAGACAAGTGCCCAGTAGCTAAGAGAGCCTACGCACCAGGTCAACACGGACAATCAAGAAAAAAGGTGACAGAATACGGTATGCAGCTTAGGGAAAAACAAAAAGTTAGGAGATTTTACGGCATTTCAGAATCTCAAATGAGTAAATATTTCCTTAAGGCAGATAAGATGAAGGGCATCACAGGTGAAAATCTGCTTAGATTACTTGAACTGAGATTAGACAATGTAGTATATAGAATGGGTTTTGCAGCCTCAAGGGCAGAAGCAAGACAATTGGTGACCCATGGTCATTTCCAAGTAAACGGTGCAAAAGTTGATATTCCATCTGTACTACTTTCGGTAAACGATGTAGTGGCATTTAAGGAAAGATCAAGGAACAGCGAAAAAATAAAGAGTATAGTAGAAAATCATAGTGGCAACACTGTTAAATGGGTAGATGTAGATCTTGAACAATTAAGGGGTAGCATTGTAGCTGAACCAACCAGGGAAGATATAGATATACCAATAGAAGAACACTTAATCGTTGAGTTATATTCTAAATAATAGCATTCATAACAAAATCAGTTGCCCTCGTAATTAAATAAACCAAAACTTTAAGGAGGGTTAATGTTAATGATAGAAATTGAAAAGCCAAGAATTGAAATTCTAGAGTTGAGCGATGATGAAAGTTATGGGAAGTTTATGGTAGAGCCCCTGGAAAGGGGTTACGGTACCACTCTAGGGAATTCACTTAGAAGAGTATTGTTGTCATCACTACCTGGTGCTGCAATCTCTTCCATAAAGATTCAAGGAGTACTACATGAATTTTCTACTATTCCAGGCATCTTAGAAGATGTACCAGAAATAATATTGAACATCAAAGGCCTTGCAATGAAAATGCATACAGACGAGCCAGTGACCCTTAGAATAGAGGCTCAAGGGGCTCAGAACATTACTGCTGGAGATATTATAACAGGTGCAGATGTGGAAATTATAAACAAAGATCATCATATAGCTACTGTAAATGAAGATGGTAATCTATATATAGAACTTGAATTAGTAAAGGGTAGAGGTTATGTAGCAGCTGAAAGGAACAAGAGGGAAGGCCAGCCCGTTGGTGTGATTCCAGTAGATTCGGCATTTACTCCAGTTAAAAAAGTCAACTTTTCAGTAGAAAACACAAGGGTAGGTCAAATTACTGATTATGATAAATTGATTCTTGAAGTATGGACAAATGGAACAATAAAACCAGATGAGGCAACTTCCTTAGGCGCCAAAATACTTACAGAACACCTAAATCTTTTTATTGGGCTAACTGAACATGTTAGTGAAGTAGAAATAATGGTAGAAAAAGAAGAGGATAAGAAAGAAAAAGTCCTAGAGATGACAGTTGAAGAATTGGACCTTTCAGTTCGTAGCTACAATTGCCTGAAGAGGGCAAGCATAAATACAGTGGAAGAATTAACCCATAGAACTGAAGAGGACATGATGAAGGTAAGGAATCTCGGGAAAAAATCCCTTGAGGAAGTCCAAAGGAAACTTGCCGAACTAGGATTAGGTTTAAAGAAATCCGATGAGTAATAAGGCATAAAGGAGGGATAAATGTGGCAACATTAAGAAAACTTGGTCGCCCTACAGATCATAGAAAGGCAATGCTTAGAAATCTAGTGACATCTCTACTAAGGAATGGTAGGATTGAAACTACAGTTACTAGAGCTAAGGAGACAAAGAGAATGACAGATAAAATGATTACACTTGCTAAAAGAGGAGATCTACATGCAAGACGTCAAGTCTTAGCCTATGTATACGATGAAAGCGTAGTCAAGAAATTATTTGATGAAATTGGACCAAATTATGCAGAAAGAAATGGTGGTTATACGAGAGTCCTAAAGCTAGGGCCTCGACGCGGAGACGCTGCAGAAATGGCTATCATAGAACTAGTATAAATAGTAGGGGATTAAGTTTTAACTTAGTCCTCTTTTTATGACCTAACCCGATTTATTCGACCGAAGGGAGGAAGAAATCGATGGTAGGTCAAACGCTTAATTTCCTAATTGTTAATTTTACGTATTTGTGTTATATTATAGTGTGGTAATGATAATAATCATAGATTTCCATAATAGGAAATTGTAACTGAAATGAGGTACTAGAATGAAGGATATCATGATAAAAATTGAAGAGGTAACATATGAATATAAGTCTTTAATAGATGATAGCATTCAACAAGCCGTAAAGAAAATAAGTCTAGAGATAGAAAAGGGAGAATTTCTTGTAATTTTGGGACACAATGGCTCGGGGAAATCCACACTGGCAAAATTGATGAATGGTTTAATCACGCCCTCTAGTGGAGAAGTTCAGGTAATGGGTATGAATACAAAGGATCAGGAAGACATCTGGAATATCCGTGAAAAAGCAGGAATGGTATTTCAAAATCCAGACAACCAAATAGTGGCTACCATAGTAGAAGAAGATGTAGCCTTTGGACCGGAAAACCTGGGAATTCCACCAAAAGAAATAAGAGAAAGAGTAGATAGGGCCTTGGAAGTAGTTGAAATGGTGGAATATAAAAGCCATGCCCCCCATTTATTATCAGGTGGACAAAAACAAAGAGTGGCCATAGCCGGTATATTGGCCATGAATCCGGATTGTATCATACTAGATGAGCCGACTGCCATGCTTGACCCAACTGGGAGAATAGAGGTCATGAATACAATCAAAAAGCTAAATAGGGTAGAAAACAAGACAATAATACTCATAACCCACTACATGGACGAAGCAGTTGAAGCAGATAGGATACTGGTAATGGAAGAGGGAAGTGTAGTCATGGAGGGCACACCCAAGGAAATATTTAGTCAGGTAGAGAAAGTAAAGGAACTGGGATTGGATGTACCCCAAGTAACCGAATTGGCATACGAGCTTAGAAAAGAAGGCATAAATATAAGAAATGATATACTATCAATAGAAGAATTGGTGGAATTGCTATGACAATAAAATTAAACAAACTAACATTTATATATAATCCAAATACGCCCTTTGAAAAAAAGGCATTAGACCAGATAAGCCTAGAAGTCAAAGAAGGAGAATTCATAGGGCTGATAGGTCATACAGGCTCTGGAAAGTCCACTTTGGTACAGCATTTAAACGGTCTAATTAAGCCTACATCTGGTGATATTATAGTAGATGGGGTAAACATTGCAGACAAGGATGCAAACCTAAAGGAAATAAGACAAAAGGTTGGACTAGTATTCCAATATCCAGAGCATCAATTATTTGAAGAAACAGTATATAGGGATATTGCCTTTGGACCGAAAAATTTAGGCCTAAAGGAGGAGCAGGTAGAAAAAAGGGTAATGGAGGCCATGGAACTAGTAGGCCTTGAATATACTTCCTTAAAGGATAGATCCCCCTTTGAATTGAGTGGAGGACAAAAAAGGAGAGTAGCCATAGCTGGTGTAATAGCAATGAAGCCAAAGGTCCTTATATTGGATGAGCCAACTGCAGGACTAGACCCTAGGGGAAGAGATGAAATACTAGGGGAGATTCAGAAACTATACAAAAAAGAAAAGATAACCATAATCCTAGTATCCCATAGCATGGAGGATATAGCCAAGCTAGTAGATAGAATACTGGTTATGCACAGGGGCAAGATAGAAATGGACGATAAGACTAGGGAAGTATTTAAGAGGGCAGATGAACTAGAAAAGATGGGACTTGGAGTGCCACAGATAACAAAATTGATGAAGAAGTTAAGGGAAAAAGAAGAAACTATCAGGGACACCATACTGACAGTGGAAGAAGCAAAGGAAGAGTTACTAAAATATTTAAGGAGAAAGAAAGATGCTTAAGGATATAACAATAGGTCAATATTTTCCAGGCAATACCTTAATCCATAAACTGGACCCTAGGATAAAAATTATCATAGTCTCCCTTTTTATATTTTCCCTGTTTTTCATAAGGGACTTCACTCCCTATATATTTATTTTAGGCTTTATACTCTTGGTAGTGAAGATTTCCAAGGTTCCCCTAAAGTTTATACTAAAGGGAATCAGACCGCTATTATTTATTATACTAATTACATTTTTCATCAATATATTCATGACAAGGGGAGAGGTAATATTTGAGCTAGGCCCATTGACCATAACCAAGGAAGGGCTAAGGCTAGGATTTTTCATGGCCATAAGGCTAATATTCCTCATAACAGGGACTTCACTCCTTACACTAACCACATCCCCTATAGCCCTAACTGACGGCATAGAGAAGCTATTAACCCCCTTAAAAAGGATAGGCCTACCTGCCCACGAATTGGCAATGATGATGACAATAGCCCTAAGATTTATTCCCACACTATTGGAAGAGACAGACAAGATAATGAAGGCACAAATGGCTAGGGGTGCTGATTTTGAGTCGGGCAATATATTAAATAGGGCCAAGAATTTAGTTCCCTTGTTGGTACCCCTATTTATAAATGCATTTAGGAGGGCTGATGAACTGGCAACAGCCATGGAGGCAAGGTGCTATCGGGGTGGAGATAATAGAACTAGACTAAACGAATTAAAGCTGGATAGGAAGGATATCGGAGCCCTAGTATCAATGACAGTATTTTTTGGATTTATTGTAAGTACAAGATTTATCTAGGTGAATTATGAAAAATATTAAATTGACTATAGAATATGAAGGCACTAATTATTCTGGCTGGCAAAAGCAAGAAAATGCCCTTGCAATACAGGAGCTATTAGAAGCTGCCCTCGGTGAACTACTAAATGAAAAAGTCAAGTTAATAGGCTCTGGGAGAACTGACGCTGGAGTCCACGCCCTAGGTCAAGTAGCAAATTTCAGGACAAATAGGTCAATTCCTGGAGATAGATATAAGCATGCCTTGAAGTTATACTTGCCAGATGATATAAGCATAGTAGATTCAGAAGAGGTGGATTTAAACTTTCATTCAAGGTTTGATGCTGTGGGCAAGGTATATAAATACCTTGTATACAATGGGGAACTCCCTAGGGCAATATATAGGAATTTTGCCTATCATGTGCCCTACAATATAGATATGGATAAGATGATAGAAGGATCAAAGTATTTTATTGGCAGCCACGATTTTGCAGCTTTTATGGCAGCTAATTCTGAAGTAAATAGCACTATTAGGACCATTAATCAAATATCCATAGGAAGAAAAGGGGACCTAGTAGACTTTGAAATAGAGGGAAATAGTTTTTTAAGAAATATGATTAGGATAATAGTAGGAACACTCTTATATGTAGGCTATGGAAAGATTGATCCAAAAGATATAGAGCAGATTATTGCAAGCAGAAAAAGAAAAAATGCAGGGCCAACAGCCCCGCCACAGGGACTATTTTTAAAAGAGGTTTTTTACCCATAAAAACCTCTTGACATTGATAAATACATGTATTAGAATATACTATAGTGTTTTAAAAGGAAACCCCGGAACCTTTTTAACATATAGAAGACAAGGTTGGTATAAGGAGGGAAAAGAATGAAAAGCTTTATGGCTAAGACAAACGAAGTTGATAGAAAATGGTATCTTATAGACGCTGAAAACAAAGTACTTGGGAGATTGGCTTCTGAAGTATCCCAAATATTAAGTGGAAAGAATAAGCCAATTTATACTCCCCACGTAGACACAGGTGACTTTGTTATTATTATAAATGCAGATAAAGTCAAATTAACTGGAAGAAAATTAGAGCAAAAAACCCATTTCTACCATACTGGTTATCCAGGTGGAGATAGGCAAATTCCTTATAAGAGGATGATGGCGGAGAAGCCAGAGAAGGTTATAGAATTAGCAGTTAAAGGAATGCTTCCAAAGAGCAGTTTAGGAAGAAAAATGATAAAGAAGATGAAAGTTTATAGCGGAGCTGAGCACAATCACGAAGCTCAAAAACCTGAAATATACGAATTATAATATCTAGGTTGAAAGGAGGACTGTAAATGGCTAGTTTACAATATTTTGGAACTGGAAGAAGAAAAACTTCTGTTGCTAGAGTAAGATTAGTACCAGGCAATGGTGATTTCAATATAAATAAAAGAAATATAGATGAATATTTTGACTATGAAACCTTGAGGGTAATTGCTAGAGAGCCCCTAACCCTTACTGAAACATTAGATAAATACAATGTCGTTGTAAATGTTAATGGTGGCGGATTCACAGGCCAAGCAGGTGCCATAAGACATGGAGTAGCAAGGGCATTACTTAAGGCAGATGAAGAACTAAGACCTATACTTAAGAAGGCAGGGTATTTAACAAGGGATTCAAGGATGAAGGAAAGAAAGAAATATGGCTTGAAGAAGGCCAGGAGATCTCCACAATTTAGTAAGAGATAGAGACTAACACATATATTACAAACAGAATCAACCCACCGGCAGAAGCTTGGTGGGTTTTTTTAAATGATGCATATTGAATAGAGGTGTTTTATATGAATGTTAATCTGGTAAGATGGGTAATAGTGTGGCTATACCTTTGTCCAAAACAATATTAGATGAGTTGAATGTTGATGAAAGCAATTTTGAAAGTATTAGCTTTGATATAAGTATTGAGGGACATAAACAAAAAGTATATAGACCAGGTCTTGTAATTTCAGATCCTGTAACATCTATATAAGTGTCACAGGATCTATTCTTAGAGGGGCCTTATATCCTTGACGCTTTTCCTCAGCATTAGTTTATAGCCCGCCACAAATTTACTGTAGGGAATTTCTTGTTTCTCTATAATTTGTAGCAAAAGCTCTGCAGCCTGTCGACCGACGGTGTCATTATCCGAATGGATAGTGGTTAGAGGTGGATTTATATAGGCAGCCACATCCACATCGTCGAATCCAATAATTGAAATGTGGTCAGGTACTGTTAGGCCTATTTCATGGAGGTAGTGGATAGCACCTAAGGCCATGAAGTCAGTTGCTGCAAAAATAGCAGTTAGCCTTCTATCGGTTCTTTTTATAATTCTTTTCATAGAATTATAGCCGCTTTCAATTGAAAAGTCCCCTTCATCTAAAAAGTCGGGATTAATAGTTAAATTACTGGCCTTCATAGCCGCTTCAAATCCCCTTCGCCTTTCTAATCCTGCAGCAGCGTCATATTCAGGCAAACCAATATAACCTATATCTACATGACCCATTTCGATTAAATATTTAGTGGCATCCATTGCCGCATTATAGTTATCCTGTAAAATACATGGAAGATTTAGGCGGTCGTTTTCCTGTCCAATCATTACAATGGGGATGGGATATTTTTTTAGCATGATATAGTGGTCATCAGTAAAACTTACAGCAAAGTATAAGATACCATCTACTCGCTTTTCTTGAAAGACTTTAAAGTAGTCTAATTCTTCTTTTTGGTCAAATCTACTATTTGCCAACATAAGATTGTAGCCTTTCTTCCTTAACACATCAGTAATTGCATTGATGGTGCTGCCCAGAGACGTAAGATCTAGAACCTCTACGGAAATCAAGACACCAATAGTATTAGTTTTATTACTTTGCAATTCCTTGGCCAAGGCATTAGGGCGATAACCAGTTTCTTCAATAATATCCTCTACCTTTTTACGTAACTTTGGACTTACGGGGGCGGTATTATTTATAACTCTAGACACAGTAGCAATTGAAACGCCAGCTCTTCTGGCAACCTCTTTTATATTCAAAATATTCACTTCCTCTAATAAATATATACGACTGTTTATTTTTAATCATAAATAAAACATATAAATATGTCAACAAAAAAGGATTTTAACTCAATAATCAAAATATTTAAAGAATTCCTAAAAAGTTATTGACTTTGCAGACAGAATATACTATTATCTAAATATGAAAAGCTTTACAAAACTTATGAACAATTTTGGAGGGGAAAAAAATGAAAAGGATTATTACTACATTTCTAGTTATTGCCCTTATAATTATCTCATTGACTGCTTGTGAGAAAAAGCCAGACTACGACGTATACATTTGGCAATCTAAAGGTGAAATGGCTGATGCTTTGGAGGAATTAGTTGATAATTATGAAAATGAGACGGGGAAAAAGGTAAAGGTAATTTCCAACAGGGCATCTGAGGATCACATGGGACCCTTGAGGGCAGAAATGAATAAAAGGGACATGCCTACTGTGTATTCCATTCAGGGACAAAGAGAATTAGAGGAATGGTTAGGAGGCGGGTTTGTAGCTGATTTAACCGACTGGTCTTTTGCAGATGAAGTGGCATTTGGAAAAGGTGGAATTTCAAGAGATGGGAAATTATATGGGGTTCCATATAACATTGAGGGCTATGGCTTTATTTATGATGAGAAGATGTTGACAGAATTGGGACTTACAGAACTAGACATTAAGAGTCTTAGAGATGGTTCTTTCGAAGAATTTGAAGAATTTGTGGTTTCGGTAGATCAATGGATTAATGGACAAGATGTATCAGGAAAGTGGGCTAAGATTAACGAGGCTAAAAAAGAAGGGGAACTTGAGAATGTAGATAGTGTCATAGGTTTTCCCGGTAAGGCAGCTTGGGTATATGGAGATCACCTTGTAAATATTCCATTTGTATACGAATTTGGAACCCAAGATAAGGCCTTGGTTGCAGAGACAATAGATTTCACATATGCAAATCAATATAAGGCAATTTTAGATTTACAAATCAATTTCTCAAAAGAAGGTTTTAGTAATGATTTATTACAAAATGATTATGACGAACAAGCAAAGATAAAATTTGGCGGTGGAGAAGTTTTCTTTATACAACAGGGTAATTGGGCTTATGGTGAAATCAATGATGTAAACCCAGACAAGGCTATGAGGTTATCCTTTATACCTTTGAAGGTGCCTACGACAGCAGGTGATGTAACAATCCCAGAAAATCATCCAGATTCTATGCCAGTATTTGCACCAAACTATTGGGCAGTCAATGGAAAGGTATCCAGTGACTTGCAAGAAGAGGCTAAGGCCTTTATTGAATGGATGTATACCAGCGACATAGGGAAAGATTTTGTCGTAAATAAATTTAATTTTATACCTGCTGTAAAGGGTTTTGAATCCTCTGACCTTAGCTCCATGTATTCTCTAGGACTATCAGTCATGGACTATGTAGAGAGAGAAAAGGCATTAGATGGTGTATTTATGGCAATGCCAGGTGGTTGGTCTATGAATGAACTAGGAAATGTCTTGCAAGGATCCTATATTACTTCAGGTAAGCAGGAGGATTTTGAAGCTGCTATTGACCATTCCATCCAGAAATGGGAGGAGCTTAGAAAATAAGAAAAGTTAATGATTGGTAACTGTAGGAAGGTTATAGGTTTTTACCTATAGCCTTTCTGTAGAGAAAAGGAGGTAGGCTATGAAACAATTAAGGAGGTCTTTTCCATTTTTTGTGGCACCGGCACTTATCTCATATATATTAGTTGTGATTATTCCTTTTATGATGGGGATTATATACTCATTTACAGATTGGAAAGGGGCATATGTAGCTGAGTGGTGGGTTGGACTAAAAAACTATCGGATTGCATTATCTGGGGCAGAATTCCTTTACTCCCTTAAACTAACCTTGCTTTTCACCATTTCAAATGTTATTTTGGTAAATATTTTAGCCTTCACCCTGGCTCTATTAGTTACAAGGGGATTTAAAGCTAGTAATTTATTTAGAACTACATTTTTTTTACCCAATGTAATAGGGGGTTTAATCCTAGGATATATATGGAAGTTTGTATTTGATGTTATTTTTGACAAAATGATATACAATTTAACATTTATGGAATTTTTCAGGTACTGGCTCCAAGATGAGAGGAAGGCATTTTGGGCCTTGGTAATAGTTGCAACTTGGCAGATGGCAGGTTATATGATGATTATTTATATAGCTGCTATTCAAAATATTCCAGAGGAATTATTAGAGGCTGCTGATGTAGATGGCGCTAGTTTTTTATCAAAATTGGTCCATATTATTATTCCACTAGTGGCACAAGCCTTTACCATAACCATATTCTTAACCTTATCCAACTCCTTTAAGTTACTTGACCCAAATATCTCCTTGACAAATGGGGGGCCAGGGAGGAGAACAGAGCTTTTGGCCCTGCATATATTTAAAACAGGGCAAGAATATGGGCGATATGGGCTTGCTCAGGCACAGGCAATCATTTTCTTTTTTATGATTGCCGTAGTTACACTGGCACAAGTCTACTTTAGCAAGGGAAAGGAGATTGAATCATAGTGAATAGTAAAAAAAAGAAGACGGGGATATTATTTGTTATAACTGCAATATTGGCACTACTATTTGCATCTCCATTGTATTTTATTTTTGTAAACTCTTTTAAACCTGAATTGGATCCAGATTTAAACGATATTTTAAGAAATACTATTAGCCTCCCTTCGGAATGGTCATTAAGATATATGAAGGAGGGGTTTAAGTCTGTAAACTTTAGTCAGGCATTCCTTGTATCTTTGTTTATTACTACTGTATCAGTAGTTTTAATAATATTGGTATCTGCCATGGCGGCTTGGGCCCTAGTGAGGGTAAAAACGAAAACATCTACCATGCTATTCTTCTTCCTAATATCTTCCATGTTGATCCCTTTTCAGTCTCTCATGTTTCCTCTTGTAAAATTCATGTCCATTCTCGGATTGGACAATCTATTTGGATTAATCATAATGTATATTGGTTTCGGGGTAAGTTTGTCAACCTTTCTTTTCCATGGCTTTATAAAAAACATCCCTATTGCTATTGAAGAAGCCGGATATTTAGATGGTTGCAATACGATACAATTATTTGTATTGATAATATTGCCCCTTTTGAAGCCAATAATCATCACTGCGGCAGTATTGAATGTTATCTGGATATGGAATGACTTCCTGCTTCCATTTTTGATTTTACAAGATATTAAAACAATACCCCTTGCTATACAAAGTTTGTCTAAGACTTATTCAATTAGATGGGACCTATATATTCCAGTTGTATTTTTGTCTATCATTCCTGTCCTAATTTTTTATTTTCTAGCACAAAAGCATATCATAAAGGGAATTACATCGGGCAGCAACAAATAGTATATAAGGCTTTCGCCTAAAGATGGTCAGAGGATAGGGAGGGGTCACATGATATTAGGAGCAATTGAGGCAGGCGGGACAAAAATCAACTGTGCCATAGGCAATGAGGACGGGAAAATATATGACTCAATAAGGATAGATACAAAAAGCCCTGAGAAAACCATAGCTCAAATAATAGGGTATTTTAAGAAAAATCCAGTGGAAGCTATGGGTATTGGAAGTTTTGGGCCAGCGGTTGTAGATCCTCTTTCAAAGGATTATGGCCTCATATTAGATACACCCAAACAAGGTTGGGAAAATTTCAACTTTTTGGGAGCTTTAAAAAAATACCTTGACATTCCCATGGTTTTCGACACCGATGTAAACGGTGCGGCCTTGGGAGAATACAGGTGGGGAGCAGCGAGACAGGTAAACTCCTGTGTATATATGACAGTTGGCACTGGCATAGGAGGGGGGGCCTGTATAGGTGGAGAGTTGTTACATGGAATCTTACATCCAGAGATGGGGCATATTCCTGTAAGGATTCACCCTGAGGATAGTTTTGAAGGCATTTGTCCATTTCATAGTAATTGCTTGGAAGGCATGGCTTCAGGACCCTCTATGGAGAAAAGATGGGGGAAAAAAGCAGACTTATTAAAGCCTAGTCATATGGCCTGGGACCTAGAGGCATATTACCTGGCACAGGGAGTGGTAAATATAATCCTTTTAATAGGCCCGGAGAAGATAATATTAGGAGGTGGTGTAATGTCACAAGGCCATTTATTGCCTAAAATTAGAAAAAATGTACAATTACTGTTAAATGGATATTTGAAAATTGGATATTTAGAAAATGATATAAATACCTATATCGTGGAACCGATGCTGGGCAAAGATTCGGGCTTGTACGGTGCACTGGCCTTGGCCTCTAAATGGGAAAATAAACAATTACATGGAGTCCAATATGAACATAAAAAAACAAGATAGGGAATTTGATCTCTTAAAGAAAACTTATATGAAATTATATGGTAATCAGGGATACTGGGAACGATTGATTAAGCTAATGGAAAGATATAGGGAAGAACGACCTGAATATTTGAAAAAGATGGATAAGGAAGAAGCAAATTGGTATCAGAAAGCGGATGTTGTAGGGCTGACCCTATATATAGATTTATTTGCAGGGGATATTCAAGGCTTTATCGATAGGGTCTGGTATCTTAAGGAATTGGGAATTACCTTCATACACTTTATGCCACTCTTAGAAAGTCGTAAAGGCAATAGCGATGGGGGCTATGCTGTAAAAGATTATAAATCCATAGAGCCTAGCCTAGGGACCATGGAAGATTTTGAAAGGCTTTTAGAGATATTAAGAAGAAATGGGATTAGAACTTGTATCGATTTCGTAATAAACCACACTGCAAAGGAACACGAGTGGGCTATTAAGGCTGCAAAGGGGATAAAGAAATATGAAAATATGTATCTAATCTACGATTCGGATGAAATACCCAAGGCATTTGAACAAACTGTGCCCCAGGTGTTTCCAGAAACTTCGCCGGGGAACTTCACTTATTATGAGGAGTTAGGCAAATGGGTATTTACTACATTCAATGAATTTCAATGGGACTTAAATTTTAAAAACCCCTATGTTTTCGAGCAAATCGTCGATATTTTATTATTTTGGGGTAATAAGGGAATAAATGTTATTAGATTGGATGCAATTCCCTTTATATGGAAGACCCTGGGAACCAGTTGTAGAAACCTACCAGAAGTACACACCCTACTGTTTATGATACAGAAGATAGTCCAATATGTAAGTCCATCTTACATAATATTAGGGGAGGCCATAGTACAATCAAGTGAAATAGTTAAGTATTTTGGTGAAGACGAGCAGGAATGTCAGCTCATGTATAATGCAGCAATGATGGTCAACATCTGGAATGCATTGGCCACAAGGGATATAGGGCTATTAAAGATAGATCAAGATAGGTTTAAACTACCTTCTTGGGGCACATGGATAAATTACCTTAGATGCCACGATGATATAGGATGGGGTTTCAATGAAGAAGCCATAGAGAGTATGGGCCTTATGCCAGAAATGCACAAGCAATTTTTAATTAACTTTTATAGGGGAGAATTTCCAGGGAGCTTCGCAAAAGGAGAACTCTACCAATTTAATCCACAAACCCTAGATGCTAGAAATTCTGGGACCCTTGGCAGTCTAGCAGGTCTAGAAAAAGCAAAGTTAGAGCTAAATCACGACCTAAAGCTTTTAGCATATAAACGGATAAAACTCATTTATGGGCTTTTATTTGCCAGCTCAGGTATACCACTTATTTACAGCGGCGACGAATTAGCTGTTCTCAATGACTATAGCTATAAGGAGGATCCAAACAAATCCCATGATTCGAGATGGGTGCATAGAAGTAGGTTCGACTGGGAAAAAGCTAAAAATAGAAATAAAGACTCTTCTTCTGAATGTGTAATATTTCAAAGTCTAAAAAAGTTAATTGAGGTCAGGAAGTCCAATGAAATTTTTAAATCATCCATAAGTGTCAATACAATAGAAACAAATAATAGGTCTGTATATAGTTTTTTTAAAATAAAAGACAAGCAGAGTTTTGTAGGAATTTTTAACTTCTCAGATAAAAGACAGGTGATTAATAAGAAGATATTCACAAAAAGAGAAATCAAGTTTCCCAAAAAAGATATGATAACAGAAAGAAAGATAGATATGCAAAAAGACGAGTTAATTTTAGAACCATATGATTTTTTTTGGCTTATGTAAATAGTAAGGCTGAAGTAAAAAAATTCTCTTACCCTATTAGGGCATAGACGGGAGATTTTAAACTTGATTTTGCTTGGATTCATTTTGATTTCCATTTCATAAGATTGGATGAAAGGGGTTTAATTATGGCAAATCTATGGTTTAGGAAAGTTTGTAAAAGGTATGAAAATGGATTTGAGGCAGTAAAAGACTTTGATCTTGAAATAGAGGACAAGGAATTTATCATATTTGTTGGCCCCTCTGGTTGTGGGAAATCAACGACTCTCAGGATGATTGCAGGATTAGAGCATATTACAGATGGAGAAATATATATTGATGGAAAATTAATTAATAATGTAGAGCCAAAGGATAGGGATATTGCTATGGTTTTTCAGAATTATGCACTTTACCCCCATATGACGGTATTTGGGAATATGGCATTTAGCCTGAAACTCAGAAAAGTGCCAAAAGATGAAATAAAAAAGCAGGTAGTAGAGGCAGCAGGGATTTTAGGCATTGAGGACCTGCTAGATAGAAAACCAAAGCAGCTTTCCGGAGGGCAAAGACAGAGGGTGGCCATCGGCAGGGCAATAGTCAGAAATCCAAAGGTATTTCTATTTGATGAGCCTCTATCTAATTTGGATGCAAAGCTAAGGGTACAAATGAGGATAGAACTAGCTAAACTTCACCAAAGCTTAAAGACAACATTTATTTATGTAACCCATGATCAAACAGAGGCAATGACATTGGGAACCAGGATTGTTGTGATGAAGGACGGACTTATTCAACAAGTAGATTCCCCCCTGACAATATACTCAAAACCTGTCAACAAGTTTGTAGCAGGTTTTATAGGCTCCCCACAAATGAATTTTATAGATAGTAAGCTGGAGAATATTGGGGGGGAGTTATGTTTTAAAATTGGTGACCACTTAATTTTCCCACCCTTTGAAAAAGCTCAAGTATTATTAGATAATAACTATATGGGAAAAGAAATCACTATAGGAATTCGTGTTGAGGACATACATGATGCTAAGTTTTACCCAGAAGCCTCTGAAAGTAATATGGTAGGGGCAAAAGTAATAGCAAAAGAATTACTTGGAGCTGAAATATACTTATACTTAACATTGGGGAAGGATGAGATAATTGCAAAGGTCGATCCTAGAACAGATGTAAAGATAGGAAGTCAAATAAGTCTAGCCATTGATGTAAACAAACTACATTTTTTTGATATAGAATCGGAAAAAGCCATTGGCAACTAGAGTCACAGAAATGTGACTCCTTTTTATCCCTTCCATGGAATAAGTTTAGCTAGGCTAAAATATATTTCTATAGGGAGGGATAGTATGAGACTTATAGTCATAAAAAGGAAGTACCTTTTGATGGCCCTTATACTTATAGGACTTATCTATTTTGTAAAAGGAAAATACTACAAAAAAGAAAGAGGGCAGGTTACATTTTTGCCCATATCAAATAAGGTAATTGGTATAGATCCAGGACATGGAGGAGTAGATCCAGGTGCAGTTGGGAAAGCAGGAATAAAGGAAGATAAGATAAACTTGCAAATCGCCAGGAATTTGAAAAGGCTCATAGAGCAAAGTGGGGGCATAGTCATATTGACTAGAAACTCAGATGAAGGATTGTATTCTGAAGACGCCAAGACCCTCAGGCAAATGAAGAATGAGGATTTAAGAAAAAGAAAGGAGATTATAGATGAAAGTGGCAGCGAAATATTTATATCTATACACTTAAATAGCTTTACCCGTTCCAACTATTATGGGGCCCAGACCTTTTATAGGAAGGGTTCTGTAGAGGGAGAAAGCCTAGCCCAAATAATACAAGACGAACTAAGGAATGTATTGGATAAGGACAACAAGAGGGAACCCCAGCAAAGAGATGATGTATATTTGTTAAATGAAATCCAGGTTCCATCCACCTTAGTTGAATGTGGTTTTCTATCTAATAAAGAGGAGGAGCAATTATTAGACGATCCCATCTACCAGGAAAAAATTGCCTGGGCAATCTACATAGGTATTTTAAATTATTTCAATGAATTGGCTACTGTTAATCAGTAGCCATAATCGTTGACAAATACCCGGTTTTGTTATAACATATTTAAGATATGAAGAGACTAACATGAGAGAAGGTGCATATGATGGGCGGTATAAAGTTAAGTAGAAAACAATTATTCATATCTATTACTTTGATCATAGCTGGAATATTTTTAATGGGGTCAATTTTGATGGGTTCAGGTGTGAAGAAGAAGCTGATTATCGAAGTTGGGGATAAGTCACTGGGATTGAGCGATTTCATCAATGGAGATAGTACAAAATACGAATTGATTACAAGACTTGAAGATATAGATTTTGAATCGACAGGGGAAATACCTGTGCAAATTAAGTACAAGGAAAAGAACTATGAATCCAAACTAGTCATTGTAGACACTACTGCACCTCTGGTAAAGACAAGTGAAGTAGGAATTATAGTAAATGACAAGGAGCCTTTACCTGAAGATTTTGTAGAGGAAGTCTTTGACTACTCCGACTTTACAATTTCCTATAAAGAGCTTCCGGATTTTACACATATAGGTGAACAGGAAATTTTTATCGTGGTTGAGGATAGTTTTGCTAATGTGACAGAGGCCCAGAGTCTCTTGACAATATATGACATTGAAAAGAGTATAGAGGTAGAGCTAGGCCAATACCCGACAATCGGCAGGGAGAAATTCCTAAAGGGGATAGACTACGATTTACAGATACTTACAGATATTAGTAGCATCCTTGGAAGTCCAGTAGGTGAATACAAGATAGACATTTCTATTGATGGATACATATTAGAGGGGGCTATCAATATCGCAGACACTACGGCACCAGAGGCCAGTGTAAAAGGTGTAGAAAGCTTCCAAAATATCAAACTCGATGCAAGTGAATTTGTATTTGATGTAATAGATGAATCTGACTATAGGGTGGAGTACAAGTACGAGCCCGACTATGCTGTATTGGGGGAACAAGAAGTGACCCTATTAATTGTAGACCAGTATGACAATACTTCCGAGTACAAGACCACCTTGACAGTAAAGAAGGACACAGAGCCGCCAGTTATCACAGGTGTCAAGGATATAATTGCCTATCTAGGCAAGAGCATATCCTACAAATCAGGTGTGGAAGTTAGGGACAACTCTATGGAAGACATTGAATTAGTCATAGATAGCAGCAAGGTAAACCCAAGGGAAAAGGGTACATATGAGGTCCTATATAGGGCAAGGGATAGGGCTGGCAATACTACTGAAAAGAGGGCTACGGTCACAGTAGTAGGGCTTGTTGTTTCAGAAGAAGAGTTCAATGGGATTTTAGATGGAATATTAAAGAGGATATTAAATGACGGCATGGGTGAAAAAGAAAAAGCCCACGCCATATACAAGTGGACCAAGGGTCATATTGCCTATACTGGTTTTTCCGAGAAGGGCGATTGGAAAAACGAAGCATATCGGGGAATAAAAAATGCAAAGGGTGACTGTTTCACCTACTTTTCTGTGGCAAAGGCCTTGTTGACCAGGGTAGGAATAGACAACTTAGATATTACCAGGTTAGGAGGTGCCACTGAGCACTACTGGAACCTAGTAAATATCGATGGCGACTGGTACCACTTTGATGCTACCAGAAACAATGATAGGAAAGAGACCTTTATGCTGACAGATGCGGAATTAGAGGCAATAAACAAGACTAGAAACAACTACTATTATAAGTACGATGAATCACTGTATCCCAGGACTCCCTAACCTTTAGTGGCAGTCGGCAAAGAGACAAGCATCTACTAGAATAAAAACAGGCAGGTGTAATTATGCAGAAAAACGTATTGGAGTATTTGGAGGGGGCTGTAGGCTCCAAGGCCCAAAAACCAGCTTATGTAGACAATCAAACAAGTTTGAGTTTTCAGGATGTATATCAAAGGTCTAGAAGCATAGGGACTTTCCTATCAAAAAAACACTACAAGGAGCCCATAGTCGTGTTTATGGGCAAGAGTCCAAGAACAATCACGGCCTTTTACGGGGTCTTGTATTCAGGAAACTACTATGTGCCCATAGATGGTGAGATGCCCTATCATAGGATAGAATTGATATTTAAAAACCTTAACCCCAGGGCAGTCATATGCCATGGGGAGCAGATAAAGACCCTTAGGGACTTTTCCTACGATGGAGAGATATATATCTATGAAGACATTATAAATAGTGAAATAAATGAGGAAAAGCTAGATGAAATCAGGGAAAGGCAAATCGACACGGATCCCATATACATAGTGTTTACGTCGGGTTCCACGGGAATGCCAAAGGGTGTAGTTGCCTCCCACAAATCGGTCATAGACTATGTAGACAATTTATCGGATATTTTAGCTTTTAGTGAAGATACCGTATTTGGGAATCAAACCCCTCTCTATGTAGATGCGTCATTAAAAGAGCTATACCCTACGCTAAAGTTTGCTGCCACGACCTACTTGATTCCCAAGGAACTATTCATGTTTCCTCTGCAATTGGTAGAATATCTAAATGAGCACAAAATCAATACTATTTGCTGGGTAGTTTCGGCCCTTACTATGATATCTTCCCTGGGAGCCTTTGACAAGGAGATACCCAAATATATCCATACGGTGGCCTTTGGCAGCGAGGTGTTTCCTATAAAGCAATTCAGGCTTTGGAAAGAGGCCTTGCCAAATGCTAGGTTTGTAAACCTATATGGGCCAACGGAGGCCACAGGTATGTCCTGTTATTATGAGGTCAATCGTTCCTTTGAACTGGATGAAGCCATACCCATAGGCAGGCCCTTCAACAATACAGATGTAATGCTGTTGAATGGAGATAATCAGCTTGTCACAGATGGAGAGGAGGGGGAAATCTGCATCAGGGGAACATCCCTGACCCTTGGATATTACAACGACCTTGAAAGGACCAGGGATTCATTTGTACAAAATCCGCTGAATCCCCATTATCCTGAAACTATATATAGGACAGGGGATATTGGAAAATACAATGAATATGGGGAATTGGTATTTGTTTCTAGGAAGGACAATCAAATAAAGCATATGGGCCATCGAATAGAGCTAGGTGAAATCGAAATGGCAGCAAATATGGCCCCTAATGTGAACTATGCAGTATGCTTATTCGATGAAAACAAGAAGAGAATAATATTGATTTATACGGGAGAAGCCACCACTGCAGAAATGGCTGAATTTCTAAAGGGAAAACTACCCAGATTTATGGTACCTAACCGTATAAGAAAAATTGACAGTATGCCCTTTACCACAAATGGTAAAGTTAATAGGAATTTACTAAAAGAAGAATATACGAGGAGATGATAGTATGGATATAATATTAGAGCTATTAGAGGATTTACACCCTGAAGTAGACTTTGAACAGTGCAATACACTAATAGATGATAAGATCTTAGATTCCTTTGACATCGTATCATTGGTGACAGACCTTTCAGAGGAATTTGACATTAGCATAGCTGCAGAGGAATTGACACCGGAAAACTTCAACTCTGCCAAGGCCATTTATGAAATGGTAGAAAGATTAGTAGATTAAGTAGGGGGACTTATGTTATTTACCACATCAAACTTTATATTCTTTATAATTATTTTAACGACATTATATTATTTAATACCTAAGCGATTTCAATGGATGCTGCTCTTGTCAGCTAGCCTTATATTTTATGGCATAGCAGGGACTTCCTATTTGATTTATATATCCTTGACCATAGTATCAACCTATATTGCAACCATGGCAATTGACAGGATACAGGAAGCTTACAATACTAGCATAAAAGAGAATAAGGATAGTTTAACTAGGGAGGAAAGAAAAGAGATTAAGGCAGAGATGACCGCCAAAAAGAAGCTTTGGCTGGTCTTAGCCCTCGTGTTTAATTTTGGCATACTGGCTCTTTTAAAATATTCTGATTTCATAGTTTCAAATATATATAGGGACTTTGGAGGTTTTGGCTTTGTATTGCCCCTTGGAATTTCCTTTTATACATTTCAGACCATGGGTTACTTGATAGACGTCTATTGGGGAAAATATAGGGCCGAGAGAAACATCTTTAAACTTGGGCTCTTTAGCTCATTTTTTCCTCAGTTAATTCAAGGTCCTATCAGTAGATTTGACGA
Organism: Tissierellaceae bacterium; assembly: GCA_041655755.1. Classification (GTDB taxonomy): domain Bacteria; phylum Bacillota; class Clostridia; order Tissierellales; family Tissierellaceae; genus JAAYFT01. The sequence continues at coordinate 2,853 of JBBAEY010000030.1, read as the reverse complement.
TTTAAGCCCCAGCCTATTGGCTGAAAAAGATTTTAATTGGGAGACCTTTAGCTTTGGCGTACAAAGAATATTGTGGGGCTACTTTAAAAAACTTGTGATTGCCGACAGGCTACTTATAGCTGTAAACACCATAATTAGAAATCCAGACAGCTACCAAGGGATCTATGTCCTACTGGGCATGTTTTTCTATGGGATTCAACTATACGCAGACTTCACTGGCGGTATAGATATTGCCATAGGTGTAGGACAAGTTTTTGGAATAAGGCTAAAGGAAAACTTCAACAGGCCATATTTTTCAAAATCCATAACGGAATATTGGAGGAGATGGCACATATCGTTGGGCACCTGGTTTAGGGACTATATGTTTTTCCCGATTTCAGTCAGCAAGCCAATGATAAGGCTATCGAAAAAGATAAGGAAGAATTATAGCAATGAAATAGGTAAGAGAGTGCCTGTCTATATAGCTACCTTGTTAGTTTGGTTGACAACGGGGATATGGCATGGTGCAGCTTGGAATTTTATAGTATGGGGGCTAGGAAATGGCATAGTCATACTAATTTCCCAAGAGCTTACCCCTCTCTACGATAAGTTCCACAGGAAATTTGATGTGAAGGACAAGTTTTATTTTAAACTTTTCCAAGTGACCAGAACTTTTTGGCTGATGAGTTTCCTGAGGACCTTTGATTGCTATAGGGATGTAGCTACCACCTTTAGGATGTATTTCAGTATATTGACTGTAAGGAATTTAAGTGAAGTCTTAAATGGGGGCATTATGAATTTGGGCCTAGGCATGGAAGACTATATATTACTAGCCGTCAGTATTTTAATCCTTCTAATGGTAAGCCTTAATCAAAGAAGGGGAGCTATTAGGGTTGAGCTCTCAAAAAGACCCGTATTTTTAAGTTATATATTGTTTTTCACACTATTTATATCAATAATTATTTTTGGCAGCTATGGTATAGGCTTTGACCAAAGTCAATTTATTTACAGCCAGTTTTAAAAGGTCTATAGGAGGTCAGCATGAGGAGAAATAAAACTGTTTATATAATTCTTGCTCTACTTAGTCTAGGTATCTTGTATTTGGTCCAACAATTATTTATGCCAAAATACATAAGTACCATACAAGAGGGAAGTTTAGTAGAAGAGTATTATTTGGAAGATTCCAATCACGATGTCCTGTTTATTGGAGACTGTGAGGTGTTTTCCAATGTGTCTCCCATTACACTATGGGAAAGGTATGGCATTAGTAGCTACATTAGGGGAAGTGCCCAGCAACTAATATGGCATTCCTATTATTTATTGGAGGATGCCCTTAGATATGAAAAACCCCAGATTGTAGTATATAATGTCCTAGCCATGAAATACAATGAACCGCAAAAGGAGGCCTATAATAGGCTGACCTTAGATGGCATGAGGCTTTCCCTTACAAAGCTAAGGGCTATAGAGGCATCAAAGATGGAGGAAGAAGGAACATTATCCTATTTGCTGCCAATCTTAAGGTATCATTCTAGATGGAATGAATTGTCCTTAGAGGACCTTAAGTATATATTTAAGAAGGACAAAGTCTCACACAATGGCTATTTGATGAGGGTAGATACAAAGCCTGTAGGTTATTTGCCCAGGGAGAGAAGACTAGCTGATTATCAGTTTGGAGACAGGAGCTATGATTATTTAGATAGGATTACCAAACTGTGCAAAGAAAATGATATAGAACTGATATTGATCAAATCCCCTAGTGTCTATCCCCACTGGTATGATCAATGGGATGAGCAAATGGTAGATTACGCAGAGAAAAACGACATAGAGTATATTAACTTCCTTGATTATGTAGATGTCATGGGCATTGACTATGAAAATGACACCTATGATGGAGGGCTTCATTTGAATCTCAAAGGAGCTGAGAAGTTTACAAATTACCTAGGTAGTATACTGAGGGACAGTTACGGTTTACCCGACCATAGGGAAGATGTGGAGCTTAGAGCAATATGGGACAAAAAGATAGATTTTTACTACGATATGAAGGCAAAGCAAGAGGAAGAGCTAAGGATGTATGGCTACCTTAAAAGCGTTGGGGAAGCAGCCCAGAAAATTGATGAATAGGAGATAGTAAGATGAAAAAGTATTTGATTTTAGTATTGGCGGCCCTTTTACTGACGGGCTGTGGCAAGCAGGCAGACAAGGTTGAAGATACAGGGGAAGACTTGACCGTAAACCAGCAGGGGGAAAACAGTCCAGGGGAAAGCGGAAAACAAGCAGAAGGTAAGGAGGACCTGGGCTTTTCATTTACTAGTGGAGACCTAAAGATATATCTGAACCAGGAGGCTACACCCTTTGTTAAAACTTTGGGCAATGCCATGGAACAATTTGAGGCTCCCAGCTGTGCCTTCCAGGGAATGGACGTGTTTTACGTCTATCCAGGATTTGAATTATCTACCTACCCCTTAGAAGGCTCACATTACGTAAGCACCATTGATTTCATAGACGACAGCGTGTCGACAGAGGAGGGCATCTATATAGGTTCCAGTCTTGAAGACGTCATCAGCAAATACGGTGACAACTACCAGCAGTCAGGAGACATATATACCTATGTATCTGGGGATACCAGCCTAGCTTTTGCCATAGTAAATGGGCAGGTTGAAAACATTACCTACATGGCCTTGGTTGGCGACCAAAAGTAAATATATTTTTTTCACAGGTACTAGGGAAATATTTCCCTGGTACTTTTTCTAGTGCGCCCAGCATGGGCGTAAACTAGTCGGTGAAAGTCCGATACGGGGGTTGATAGTGCCAACCGTTAGCTTAAGACAAGGGTGTCCATCGTGAGGTGGAATCTGAAGGAAGTCTGCGGCAAAA
>JBBAEY010000029.1:0-24102 GCA_041655755.1 Tissierellaceae bacterium | reverse complement strand
TGCCTTGGGGTTTGCCTGCGGTAACTATTTGGGGATTATCATAGAAAACAAGATTGCCCTTGGAAACTTGGCAGCACAAATAATTCTAAAGATTTCAGGCAATGACGATTTAATAAAGATCCTAAGGGAAAATGGCTTTGGCGTAACAGTACTAGAGGGCCAGGGTTTAGAGGGTACAAGGGAGATACTAAATGTGATTATAAATCGAAAGGACCTATTGAACCTAAAGAAAATCGTATATGAGTTTGATAAAAATGCCTTTATAACGGTAAATAATATCAACCCCATAAGTGGTGGATACTTTTCTCCCATTAGAAAGTAGACAAGAAATTTATCATAGTCCAACAACTCTTCTAATATAATATAGTAGTATAATCTAGGAGGGTTGATAATGGTAAATAAAAGAATAATATTATTTGGACTAATAATAGTCTTAGGATTGACGGTATTAAAGATGGGGAAGAACTTTATTGATAAAAGACTAATTGCAGAAGATGACGAGATTGAAATGATTCAATCCGATAGGGAAATCATAAATGTAGTGGAAGAAGATGGGATGAGAAAAACCGTAATGTATTTTAAGAATTCAGACGGATACCTAGTCCCCCTAATGAGAAAGATTCCTTGGGAGGAAGGAATTGCAAGAGTTACCCTCAATAACATGGTGGATAATTCGGAGATCAGGGAACTTTTAAGGGGAAGCGGGCTTTCACCAGTTATACCAGCAGGAACAGAAATAGTTGGAATAACAATAGACGATGAAACAGCAGTATGCAAGGTGGACTTTTCAGAAGATGTATTAAACAATCAAACAGAAAAAGACGAAGAAAATTTCATAAAAGGTGTAGTATATACCTTGACAGAATTTCCGGCAATCGACAAGGTCCAAATATTAGTTGGGGGAAAGACTATGCCCAATATGACCTTTGGTGGGGATATAGGAAGCCCCATAGCAAGAGAAAATATCAATCTTTTGGGAAAGCTAAGTGATGGCAGTTCCAAGGTACTGGTCTACTATAAGGCCATGGATGTGGAGGAATACGAATACTTTATACCAGTGACTATTCCCACCCTAGCTCCGGTAGCCAATATTTATTCAGCCCTGGATCTATTATTTGAAGGGCCTCCAATGGATATGGGATTACTTTCGGATATACCAAGGGATATAATGCTCCATGGAGTAGAGGTCAAGGACGGTACAGCCTATGTTGACATATCATATGATAACTATATAGACTCCTCAGATGATATTATATTTTCCAGGCTAGCAACCAACATAGGTCTTACCCTTAGCCAGTTTAAAGAAATTGAAAACGTCGAATTGCTCATAGACGGAGAGATAATAAACTCCTCAATTCCCGTATTTGCAAATGAATATTAGGAAGCTCTCTTAAATTAATAGAAAGAAGGATAGGTGATTGTCGTCACCTATTTTTTTTGGGGAAAGTTATATAATCTGAAATAATAGATAGAAAAAGATTGTCAGATTTGATAAAATAAAAGCCAAGGCACTATAGGAAGAAGGGATAGGGAAATGACACATAGAAAGCTTGTTGTATCTACTGGAAACCAGCACAAGTTAGAGGAAATTAGAAGGATACTAAAAGCCTTACCCATAGAGGTATTGTCTAAGAAAGATATTGGACTAAATAATGTGAAGGTAATAGAGGATGGAAAGACCCTAGAGGAAAACAGTCTTAAAAAAGCCAAGGCATTGGCTGAGAAAACAGAATATATGGTTTTAGCTGACGATTCCGGCCTATTTGTAGATATATTAGGGGGCCAACCAGGTGTGTTTTCATCTAGATATGGGGGAGAAGAGGGAAACGATAAAAAGAACAATATTAAACTATTGCAGGAGTTGGGAAATATCCCCATGAATAAGAGGACGGCAAAGTTTATAACCATCATGGTACTGATTACAGAGGACAAGGAAAGCATAATAGTAAGGGGGGAATGTAAGGGGCTAATAGGGATAGAAGCTGTAGGCTACAATGGATTTGGATATGACCCCTTATTTATACCAGAAGGCTATAATAAGACCTTTGCAGAACTAGGCCAGGACGTAAAAAACAAAATATCCCACAGGGCAAGGGCCTTGAAAAATCTAAGGGATAAGATATCAGGATTATTAGGTGAATAAAACAATGAAAATACTTGTAGTATCAGATACTCATGGGAGTATAGAAAGCATATTGAGGAAGGTAAGGTCCATAGAAAGGCCAGATATGATCTTCCACCTGGGGGACTATGTAGAGGATGGAGTAAGAATAGAGAATGCCTTGAATATACCTGCGACCATAGTAAGGGGAAATGGAGATTATGGAAAAGGTGAATTTGAAGATGAACAAATTGTAGAAGTAATGGGAAAGCGGATATTTTTAAGCCATGGGCATAAATACAATGTGAGACTTGGTCCACAAAAGCTTTTTTATAGGGCCTTGGAGCTAGGGGCAGATGTTGCCCTATATGGGCATACTCATATAGCTAAGATATTAGAAAAAGAGGGGCTTATAATAATGAATCCAGGGAGCCCGGATTATCCTAGGGGCATCATTAGAAATGGAAGCCTTGGTTTGATTAAAATTGAGGAAAAGATAGAGGCAAGGATATTGGAAATAAAATAGGGCCAATGGCAATAATATCTTGACAATATATTTGTATCCTGATATAATTTTATATTGTTAGCCAATAAACTTTAAAGAGAATAGTCACTGAGTATAAAAAACATGCGGGTATAGCTCAGTGGTAGAGCACTGGCTTCCCAAGCCAGCTGCGAGGGTTCGATCCCCTTTACCCGCTCCATGTTTAATCTAACTTGTTCGACTGAAGATGCAAATGCACCTATAGCTCAGTTGGATAGAGCAACGGACTTCTAATCCGTGTGCCGGGGGTTCAAATCCTCCTAGGTGCGTGAAATATGGTGGGTGTGGCCTAGCTGGTTAGGGCGCCAGATTGTGGCTCTGGAGGTCGTGGGTTCGAGTCCCATCATCCACCCTTTTAATCCTAATTTAATATGACCCATTAGCTCAGTCGGCAGAGCACCTGACTTTTAATCAGGGTGTCCCGCGTTCGAATCGCGGATGGGTCACCAAAAGTAATGCCTATGGGCCATTACTATCTGCGGGAGTGGCGGAACTGGCAGACGCGCTAGACTTAGGATCTAGTGTCATTGACGTGGGGGTTCAAGTCCTCTCTCCCGCACTAAACTATAATTGGCCTTTGCCAATTTTTTTTAATTTATGCACCCGTAGCTCAATGGATAGAGCACTTGACTTCGGATCAAGGTGTTGGGGGTTCGAGTCCTCTCGGGTGTGTTGGAACAGCCTTGTAATATAAATTTGCAAGGCTGAATTGTTTGTTAAAGAATTAACTATCATTGTAATTGTAGATATAAGTTGATAAAATTATAAATGTATAAAAGCATTTGGCAAGTAAAAATTGGTCTTGGAAAACTATATGCCAGGAGGAAATCTAATGCAAGAGTTATTGTTTGGTATAATTGGTGGAACTGCACTCTTAATGTACGGCGTCGATACCATGGGAGATGGCCTGGAAAAGGTCTCCGGTGAGACCATGAAAAAGATTATTACAGTTTTGACAGGTAATGTTGTAAGTGCTTTTTTTGTTGGAATTTTAGTTACTGCAATTGTTCAGAGCAGTACAGCGGTTACAGTTTTGACCGTTGGATTTGTCAATTCAGGGCTGATGAAGATTTCACAAGCAGTTGGAATTATATACGGTGCCAATATTGGGACTACAATCACTGCCCAGCTCATGGCCTTTAGCTTCAAGTTTAAGCTGACGGATATAGCACTTCCTGTATTAGGTATTGGCTTTGGAATAAGCAATATGGTGAAAAATAAAAAGATTAAGAATATTGGACAGGCATTGATGGGATTTGGAATGATGTTTTTAGGTCTTAAGATATTGAATGGTGGAATCCCATATATGCAGGAAAGTGCATTTTTGAGGAGCTTCTTTACCAATTATGCATCGATACCAGTAGTTGGAGTACTTTTGGGTATAATCGTTACAGCTATGGTACATAGTAGTGCCGCTACTGTTGCCCTTGTAATGATCCTAAGTCAGGCAGGCCTAATAGATTTACAGGCAGCTATTACCATAATGCTGGGGGATAATATAGGAACATGTTTCACTGCCCAGTTGGCTAGTATGACTGGCAATATCAATGCCCGAAGAACTGCCTGGGCTCATACACTCTACAATGTAATAGGAGTTATATTAACGTGGATATTCTTACCACAGTTTGTGAAGCTGGTAACCTATGCAACGGACTATCTACATGCCAATGCAGATATATCGGTATACATAGCAAACTCCCATACCCTGTTTAATTCAGTAAATGCATTGATATTTCTTCCAATGACAAAAGTTTATGTTGGTTTTCTAAATAAGGTTATAAAATCGAAGGTCGAGTCGAAAAATGGAAAGGTACTATTGAATAGGCTGCTCCTAGATACTCCTGTTGCCGCATTAGAAGCCTCCAGAAATGAACTCATAAGGGGAACTGAAATACTGAGCAATATGGTAAAAGACGTAATGAACATGATATACAGGGAAGATACGAAAAAGATGGGTGAAATTGCCGACAATGAATTTATTATAAATGAGATGCAAAAAGACCTAACTAGGTATATCGTAGAGATATCTAAGAGGGAATTGACAGAGAGACAATCTATTATGGTTCCTGCCATAATAAGTAGTATAAACAATATTGAAAGATCAGGGGATAGGGTCATTGAAATAGCCTCCTTGGCCAGCAAAAAAATTGATGGCGGACTGCCCTTCACTGATACTGCCGTTGACGAGTTAAAGCAGTTAGAGGGGGCAATAATGGAGCTATTTGATCTTACAATTCTTACATTGAGAAAGAAAGACGATAAGAGCATAGAAAGAATTACTGAATTGGAGAACTTGGTTGACGCCTTAAGTGAGCTATTCCAAAACAATCACCTGGATAGATTGAATTGCGATGTCTGTAATGTCGATTCAGGGGTCATATACATAGATATCATAGGGCATCTGGAAAGAATAGCTGACCACATTTACAAGATAGCCATGTATACAAAGGATGAGCTATTTGGAGAGAGAAGGAAGTACAATTAATCCCATGATATTTATGGGATTTTTTTATATACTATTGTATAATAGATTATAAAGTGCTATTAAAGCAGTAGGGAGAGATTTTTGTGATAGACGTTACTTTGTTAGGAACTGGTGGCGGTATGCCTATGACCAATAGATATTTGTCATCAGCTATGATTAGTTTTAAGGGAAGAAAGATCCTCTTAGACAGCGGTGAAGGGACCCAGGTGGCCATGAGAAAGTTTAAGACAGGATTTAAGAATATAGATGTGATATGTATAAGCCATTTTCACGGGGACCATATCTTTGGCCTGCCGGGCCTGCTTTCCACCATGGGGAACAGTGGAAGGACAGAGCCCATTACCATAATAGGTCCCAGTGGCCTTAAGGAAATAGTAAATGGACTTTTACTATCTATTTCCTACCTGCCCTATGACATCAATATCGTCCAGGTTAAGGAGGAGACCATGGGCCTAAAGATTTCAGACAATATTCTTAAGCTAGAGCAGGGAAAAGTTGATTACTCTAATTCAGATATGGTCCTTAGGAGCCTGGAATTAAACCATTCGTCCCTATGCCTAGGCTATAGTTTTTATATAAATAGGATGCCCAAATTTCTAGTAGAAAAAGCCCAGTTGAATCAGGTGCCAAAGGAAATATGGAAGAGGCTCCAGTACGGAGAAATTACAAGCTACAATGAAAAAACCTATTATCCCCAAATGGTATTGGGAGAGGAAAGAAAGGGAATAAAGATTAGCTTTGTAACCGACACTAGGCCAACGGAAGAAATCGTAGATTTTATAGATGAAAGTGATTTATTTATATGCGAAGGAACCTATGGGGACGATGAGGACCTGGAGAAGGCAGTTAAAAACAAGCATATGACCTTCAGCGAGGCCGCCAAATTGGCCTATGAAGCTAGGGTCGGGGAACTATTGCTTACACATTTTAGTCCAGCCATGGAGGAGCCCAGAGCCTTTAGCCACTATGCAAGGAAGATATTTAAAAATACAACAATTGGATACGATGGCCTAGTTAGAAAGTTGACATTTTAGAGGATCTAGCCTATGACATGGCTATGGTGACTATTAAATGGGGAGGAGTGGAAAAGTGGGGGAGATAGAATTTGATAAATACGTAGCAGCAGGCAATGACTTTCTTATATTTGATGGAGCGAAAATTCCTCAAATGGACTATAACAAATTGGCCCTTCAGGTGTGCAATAGGCATTTTGGTCTGGGCTGTGACGGAATTATGATATGCATGGAAAGCCAAATAGCAGATGTAAAGATGCTCTACTACAATTCAGATGGTAGCCAGGGAGAGATGTGCGGGAATGGCATCAGGTCGTTTTCCAAGTATGTTTACGAGCACAATATAAGTAGGAAGAAGAACCTATCCATAGAAACCCTAGCAGGTATAAAATATGTAGATATTTCTACAGATAGTAGGGACAAGCTAGTTGGAATTACAGTTGATATGGGATTGCCTGTATTTCAGGGAAAGATGATTCCAATCAACCTAGATAAGGATATGATAATTGAGGAGATTATATCCGTAGATAAGAAAGAGTATATCTTTTCAGCACTTTCCGTAGGCGTACCTCATGTAGTTATTTTTGTAGACCATATAGGTCAGATCCATATAAACGACTTGGGAAGGAAAATTGAAAATCACCCCCTATTTCCCAAAAAGGCCAATGTTAATTTTGTAGAAGTATCGGATAGGGCCAGGATCAATATTTATACATGGGAAAGAGGTGCAGGCAGGACCCTTGGCTGTGGAACGGGCTCGTGTGCAGCGGTGGTGATTGGAAATATTCTAAATAAGTTGGATAAGAAGGTCTGTGTAAAGACTGAGGGGGGGAAGCTGGAAGTAGAGCTGGGAGATAATTTTCAAATATTTATGACCGGGAATGCAAGCCATATAGCAAGAGGTAACCTGATAAAGGCAGACTAGTAGCTGCCTTTTATTTTACTTATTTCTCTATATGGTATATAATGTGTATGGGTCTAATTGCCGATTGTATGGATTTAATATTGTTAATTATAAAATTTACTTAAAATAATAAGGGGGAATGGTTGATTGAATATGCTTTTTAAATTAGGCATACTAGTATTAGTAGGAATTGGGGGTGGGAGAGCCGCAAATTATTTCAAGCTGCCCAATGTATCGGGCTACATAGTGGCAGGTCTTTTAATAGGACCTTCTTTTTTCAACATAATTCAGGGGGGAGATATAGCTTCACTTAATATTCTAAACGAAATGGCACTGGCTGCCATTGCTTTTTCAATAGGAAATGAGTTTTTACTTAGGGATATGAAAAAGGTGGGCAAGGAGGTCTTCCTAATTACTGTAGCTGAAGTGGCAGGAGCTGTAATCATTGTTTTCATAGTAATGCACTTTGTCCTTAGGCAGTCTGTGTCATTTAGTCTAGTTATGGCCAGTATGTCGGCAGCCACAGCTCCGGCAGGTATAGTAATGGTGGTGAGGGAGTTAAATGCAAGTGGTCCCTTGACAAGGACCATCTTACCTATAGTAGCAATAGACGATGCCCTAGGTATTATGGTATTCGGCGTATGCCTGTCTTTGGCAAAGATTTTTTCAGGCGTTGCCAGTTTTTCCCTGGTTCAAGTAATCTTAAGCCCGCTATTGGAGATAAGTGCTTCCGTAGCCCTAGGCCTTGTCATTGGAATTGCCATGGGATATGTGGTGAAAAAGGCCAGAAATAGGGAGGAGCTGCTCATAATAACAGTTGGTTTCATATTGTTAGCATCTGGTGCTGCTAGCTCACTCAATTTGTCTCCCCTGCTTACCTCTATGATGGTGGGTGCAACACTAGTAAATGTCAAGCAAAATCCCAGTAGGGTATTTAATGCAGTTAATGAATTTACACCACCTATTAACCTTCTCTTTTTCACCCTAGCGGGGGCTAGTTTGGATATCAAGGTATTATTTACTGTTGGTTCCTTGGGTATTGGGTATATAGTAGCTAGGGCAGCAGGGAAATATTTAGGTGCTACATTTGGGGCCAAGGCTGTATGTGCTGGAGAAGAAATTGAAAAGTATTTAGGTATGAGCCTTCTGACCCAAGGGGGCATATCCATTGGATTGTCCATAATAGTGAGAAATCAATTGCCCCATTTGAGTGATGCGATTATCACGGTTATCCTATTTAGTGTTTTGGTCTATGAGATAGTAGGTCCAATATTGGCTAAGATTGCCATTACAAAAGCAGGTGAGGTAAATGGCATGCTAAGAAAAAAAGGGAAAATAGGGAAAAATGCCTAGAGTGGGAAAGGATGGTTGAAGATGAATATTTTGTTTTTAGTCCTAAATAAAACGGAATACCTGGAGGAAATATTAGATAGTTTCGTGGAAGTTGGAGTAAAAGGTGCAACAATATTAGACAGTCAGGGTATGGGAAGTGCAATGGCCAGTGCCGATAGGAATGCTCCTTTCTTTGGTGCTCTAAGGCATTTGATGGATAATTCCAGACCCTATAACAAGACCATATTCACTGTTATCGAAGATGAAGAGGTCCTAGATGAGCTAGTTCAGGCGGTAAAATCCATACTGGGGAATATGAAGGAGCCAGGAGTTGGACTTATGTTTACCTTGCCCCTTGGAAAAGTTTATGGTATGAGAGATTGATTGTAATATCCCCTCCAAAACAAGCATAATATCAAATAGAGATATTTAGGAGGGGGTAAAATGTTTGATAAACTCATGAATGCGGACTCATTAACCACTTTCGTTGGATTGACTACTGCAGTAACTGTAATAGTTCAATTTACTAAATCTATAATTAAAAGAAAATTTGGAGATTCAATGGTGAGGATTTATGCCTTCGCCATAGCTTTAGTGCTTACCCTTGTATTCGTAAAGGAAGGAAGGGGAGTTGAAGGTATTGTAATTTCCATTATCAACGCATTGATGATAACAGCAGCCAGCATGGGCGGGTACGAGGTATTATCGGACCCCATGGCACAAAAAATTAGGAGATAAAAATAAATAGGTACCAATAGGTGCCTATTTATTTTTAAATATGTATTTAATTACCCTATCTAGGGCCAAATCGGGTTTTACCCAGAGGTCGGGTATCATGCCTATACCGTCAGTATTCTCGAATTCTTTGTTGGTATATAGCTTATGACATATATCAAGCCTAATCTTTGAGTTTGGCAAATAGGCAGGGCTGCAATTGCCGGTCAAGGTGCAGCCATTGGTATTGGTACCCACCAACAAGACATTGTCAAGTTTACGGAGGTAGTAGGCTAGAAACTCTGCCGCTGAAGAAGTGGACTTATCAATTAGGATATAGACATTGACATCATTTTTAATAGCTATAAATTCCCTAAACTCCACTGGACTCCAGCCTGGGAAATAATCCATATATTCATATGTAGATATTTCCTGCAGGCAGCTATCTTTGACCTCATCCTTCTCATTTTCCTTGTTTTCAAACTTATTTCTCGTCAAGGCAAGGCTTGTATTGGTATATAGGCCAGATTGAACCATATCTTTTTGAAGCCTTGTTCCAGTAAAGCCCCTGTACCACTTATCTATATTAATTACGCTACCGCCCGGATTATCCCTTAGATCTATTATGATATTTTCCTTGCCCCTTAAATTAAAGCTGTCAGCTATGAATTCCTCTATACTATAGTCTTCTTCAGACATTCTGCATAGGCTATTTACTTCCAATATGGGTATGCCACCTATTTCATGGTAGCCATAACTTTTTTGCTTTCCCTTATAATGTGGAATATATTCGAAAAGACTGACATTTTCAATTTTTGTCTCTGTCTCTGATTCCAGCAAGAGGCTAAGGGATATAGATATCTTATCGCTATTTGACAGAATACCTAGATTGTACATTGTACTTCCATTATCGGCCAGGGATAGTTTCATATAGGGTTCCGGATCCTTATTATCAATATTAATCAAATGATATACCTGTTTATCTATAAAGGTATAGTAGCCCCTGTCGCCCTTATAAAAGCTATACTTTCTGCTGCTGAAAAACCTATAATAAGTACAGGTTTTATAGGAGCCGATTGAAAGGTGGGAATCTTGAATAAAATTAAGCTCTGAGTAGACAATATCAAGGAATTCATCTATGGATATCTGGCTACCGTATAATTCTATTACAGACCAGATTATATTTTTTTTGGCCCTCAAAAAGCTTTCATCTCCGCCAAAATACTGGTATCCTGCATAGCCATACTTCAGTAGGCTAAAAATGTACTCTACATCTTCCAAGGCCAATTCCTTGCTTATGTAGCCCCTTTCACTTCCACCTTCACCCCTATTTAGACATTCTTCAATTGGCAATTCGTCATCGAAATTGTCGTACTGGTAGAGAAGATTTTTAAACTCAGCCTTGATTATTGGAATTACATTATTATATTCTATGGCGTGTTCATTATTATAATCAGAGGCAGGAATAAAAAGAAAGATTGTAACAATAATCAGTAGGCCTAAATACTTCTTATTTTTCACAAGACCACCTCTTTCAAAATAAAAGCAGGATAGGAGGATTAACTGAACATATACACATATGTTATTATATTCACATATCCTGAGTTTTGTCAATAGGAGGAGTTTCTGTCAGCTTAAGTTTATATTGTAAAATCGATAAATTATATGATATATTATGAATGAATAGACAAAGTAAAAACAAAAGGGGTGTCATATATGGATAAGATAATTGGTTTTATTGGCGGTGGAAATATGGCAAAAGCAATTATAGGCGGAATTATAAGGTCAAATCTCGTAAATCCACAGGATATTATAGCATCTGCAAAATCCAAGAAAACAATCGATGAGCTAGGGAAGGAGTACGGCATTAAAACGACCTTGAATAATAAAGAGATAGCAAAAAGAGCAGACTATCTGATAATAGCTGTAAAACCTCATATCTATGGGGAGGTTTTAGGGGAGATTAAAGATGTACTTGGAGAGAAGACAGTTGTCATTGGGATTGCTGCGGGTATTAGCTCGGAATATATAAAAGAGGGCCTAGATAATAAGGTACAGGTGGTGAAGGCAATGCCAAATACCCCTGCTCTGGTAGGGGAGGGCATGACGGGATTAGCATTTGATAGCTTCATATCGGAGGAAAACAAGGAAGAAGTCTTAAAAATATTCAACAGTTTTGGGAGGACAGAAATCATAGGCGAAGATCTGATGGATGCCTTTACTGCAATTTCTGGCTCATCACCTGCCTATGTATATATGATGATAGAGGCTATGGCTGATGCCGGTGTATTAGAAGGCATAGCTAGGAAGCAGGCATATATCATGGCAGCTCAGGCAGTATTAGGGGCAGCAAAGATGGTCTTGGATACAGGGGCTCACCCAGCCCTATTAAAGGATAATGTATGCTCTCCTGGAGGTACGACCATAGAGGCAGTAGCCAAATTGGAAGAAGGGGGCTTTAGATCGTCAATTATTGGGGCCATGAAGGTATGTGCAGATAAATCGAAGATAATGAGTAAATAGGAGAGAGGTGGCGGAAATGAAGGGTAGGTTTTTTTGGGGTATTGTGTTGATATTAATCGGTGTAGGATTTTTAATAGAGCAATTTTATACTATTTCCTTCGGTGAAGTTTTCAGGCTATACTGGCCCAGTATTTTAATCCTATTAGGGCTAATAAACTTTTTCGATAGGGGATCCTCTAGGTTTGGCAACATAATACTCATCCTTATTGGCCTAGTACTTCAAATTGATAAGTTGGGCTTGCTCGGCAATATAAGCGTGTTCAAGTTGATATGGCCTACAATTTTGATTCTGCTGGGTTTAAAGATAGTATTTTCAAAGGATATATTTATCGAATTTAATTCACATTTCCGTGGAAAAAAGTAAGAAATGGGCCTTGGCCACAGGATATCTAATTGAAAAAAGGATAGATTTATAGGTGGATAAGTCCACCTTTTTTCTTTGTATACTCCTTGTATTTAATTTATGGTTATTATAATATTGAATTGTGAATATAATAATATAAAATAACGATGAAGGAGTGGGACTGTCCCGCTATTTCAAAACAGGGGTGATACTTTGGATAGGAAGCTGCGAATAGTGATTATTTTATTTCTTGTTTTTTTACTGGGCTTTATTTCTTTTGTGCTAGTAAGTGAACACCTAAATATGAAGGAGTTAAGGGAGGACTACCCCGATTTATCTGAGGAGGTCTATAAATACAGAAAGGAAACCTTAAGGGTTTGGGCAATTAAACTTATATTGCAATTCCTTCTACCCTTATTTTTTCTAAGCTCTAGACTGTCCTATAGGATAAGGTATTTTGTAGAGAATGACAGGTCCCTATTTTTGTCCGGACTCTTCTATGGGCTTATATTCTTTACACTAATGTTTTTAATAAAGCTGCCCTTGAATTACTATAGTTCCTTTTATTTGAGTCACAAGTACGGCCTGTCAAATCAAACCCTGTCTAGGTGGCTTGAGGTCATGGTCAAAAACTTCCTTATAAATGACTTAATACTATCCTTTTTTATTTTTATACCCGTTTATCTTATATATAGGAGTCCTAGGATATGGTGGTTGCAATTATCATTTTTGATTATTCCAGTCATTATATTTATGGTATTCATATCCCCCTTCATAATAGATCCCATATTTAATAAATACACCTCCATTGAGGATGAAAGCTTGGGGCAGGAAATAAAGGCACTCTTACATAAGGCAAATATAGAAGATGCAAGTATATATAAGGTCGATAAGAGCAAGGACACCAAGACCATGAATGCCTATATGACGGGCATACTGCATTCCAAAAGGATTGTCCTATGGGATACTACCATAGAAAACCTGGAGGAATCGGAAGTTTTAAGTATTACAGCCCATGAGATAGGGCACTATCTTGAAGGACATATCTGGAAGAGCATTGTATTTAGCAGTATAGGTACAATCCTTATTATGTTTTTAATATTCATTAGCTCTAATTGGATTCTGGACTTATCCGGAGGAAGTTTTGGGATTAGAAAACTCTATGATATAGCAGCAATACCCCTATTGCTCCTAGTCCTAAATTTCTATACATTTTTAGCTTCCCCCGTCAGCAACTATGTATCTAGACATATGGAAGTAGAGGCCGATGCCTATGAGGTCATACTTGCAGAGGATAGGGAGTCGGCAGTCTCAGCAATGGAAAAACTATACAAGCAAAGTTTAGGCATTCCTAGGCCAAGTAAGATATTCAAACTTTGGTATCATACCCACCCAAGCCTAGAGGAAAGGATTGAATTTTATAGGAATTATCCCATAAATTAAAGTGATGGAAACCCATCACTTTAATTGTGTCTAATGGCCAAATCACTCAGTAGATCGGAAGTGATTTTATTTATATCCTCCATTTGCCTGCTTAGTTTGTCAAATTTTTTAGACAGTTCCTTATCCTTTGAATTGCCTAAGTCGTTGGAGCTAAGCAGCATGTCAATACTATCGAAGTGTGACATATTTGACAGATTGTTTTCTTCAATTTTTTTGGCTTCTTTTATTATCTCTGCCATGATTCTTGGATTTTCCATGATATCATCCCTTCTTACAATCCATAGGATTAGTATGGCAAAATTTATAGAAAATTATCATATTTTAAGAAGAAACCATTTATAGAAGAGGTAAAAAAATACCTCCAAGTAGATAGTCTAATTTTCAAATAATTAGACTGTCTACTTTGGAAGCATCATATTTTAAGACTATTTTTTATTTATGTCATCTACCCATTCTTTTGCCCTGACTACGGCGTCATAAGTTGGTATGGCGACTCCGGATTCTGGTAATCTAGCTTCTGTATTGTAATATACATCAGTCTGGGAATATCCAAAATACGGATCTCTTTGATTTTTATAGGAGCCCTTGAACGAAATGTCCTTAATTTCCTTCTTCACCCTAATCCCTCCTTATAAAGATTTTATAGATTTTGATACTTATACCCAGTATCCAAGGAAAAACTCAATTAGTTTATTTCTATTATCTTAGTTAGGGGACTATACTGGCTAATTCCCATATTTTTCACCACATAATGTCCATCCCTATACCATATTGTAATACTTGATTTGACTGTAGCACCCTCCATTCCTTCTATGACAGTCTTCATCTCACCGGGCTCCAAGTTGTAATTTTTAATATATTTTACTGGAATTTCTATAAGCTGGCTAATATGATGATCCCAGCTAACCTTGGGAGGTTTTTCCTTGCCATAAAAGCCCATATATAACCTATTGCCAATCATCTCTGCCCAAATCAATATAGGCTCATCAGTAGTATTTCTAAATCTAAGGTCCTTTATTCCATAGGCTACGGTGGCATCTTGACCGTAGGGTACGTAATTCACTGGCATTGAATGGTGGTGTCTTTCGATTATTTCTAAATTTGCCAATACGGCTAAATTATACAAGCTTGTAGCTATCTTGCATACCCCGCCACCTTCAGTCATTATGATATTTTCCCCTATATAAGATGCACCTTCTTTGAAGCCTCTTAGCTTGGTATAGGGTCCTATGGATGTGTTTTGGGAGAAAACCTTAGAGGGTTTAACCAGACAACCCTTAAGTTTTTTGCTGGCTAGACTAACATTGTATTCTTCTCCAGGTAAAGGGTTCCTTAGAACGGCACAAAAACCAGCCAAAAGGACGTAGCTGTCGTGTTTTTCCTGTGCCTTTAAAAAATCCTCGTCGTTTTTCCAGGGCATCTTGTATACTTGGGATGATAGCTCAGGTAAATCGAAGCTGGGACTTTCCTTGTTGAGGATAAATTCAACTTCATCAGCCTGTTTAGAACCACTTAAATTCACATAACTTTCCGAGGAAATCTGGGCATAAATATGTTTATGAAATGCAAAGATAAAACCAAGAGATAGGATTAAAGAAATATATTTTTTCATATAAACCTCCACTATTACAATGAGTTCGGTTACTAGATAGGAACGTCCAAAGCAAATCTCCACTGGGTCAAACTTATTATACAATCTAACCAGTACTATAGTTTTTAGAATTTGAAGATAAAATATTCTAATAGGCGATTCCAATATTTTGAAACAATCAATTTTTTAATGGAGTGGCTGGCACAGTAGTTGCAAAAACCATGGACATAAATCCTGAAATTCACAAGGCTGCCTTTGTACTTCCACCTATGTAAGGGATTTATTGGAATCAGTTTAGTATAATAGGGTCCTAAGATAGGATATTTTAGGACTTTTCTATATAAAAATTCATTAAAGTAGTGTATAATTAAACAAAGGGAAAAGAACAAAGGGGAATAGACATTATGGATATTTTATTGGATAAGGATAATTCAAAAGATAATCCCAAAAGTTTCATAGATAGTATCATAAAAATTGCCATTGAGCAAACTGCCGTATCCATTATAATAACGGACAAACATGGTAATGTTCAATATGT
The DNA here is from genome assembly GCA_041655755.1 of Tissierellaceae bacterium. Classification (GTDB taxonomy): domain Bacteria; phylum Bacillota; class Clostridia; order Tissierellales; family Tissierellaceae; genus JAAYFT01. The sequence goes on along the minus strand of JBBAEY010000029.1, from coordinate 8,571 downwards.
AAATCCAGCTTTTGAAAATATAACTGGATATACTTTTGGGGAAGTAATTGGGGGGAATCCAAGGATTTTAAAAAGCGGTTTGACCACTGACGATGTCTTTGACAACCTGTGGGAAACCATATCTTCGGGCAGGCCCTGGAAGGGTGAGCTAATCAATAGGAGAAAGGATGGAAGCATCTACTATGAGGAGGCTAGAATAAGCCCCATAATCAATGAAAAGGGCGAGATTACCAACTATTTGGGGATAAAACAGGACATCACAACACAAAAGTATCTGGAGGAAAAGCTGAGGCAAACCTCAATCAGAGACCCTCTCACCAATGCCTACAATAGGGGCTATGTATTTGAGAGGCTATACCAGAGTGTGGAGCAGTACAAGAGGGAAAAGGGAGACTTTGTAGTAGCTATCCTAGACCTGGATCACTTTAAAAATGTCAATGATACATATGGACATCAGGCTGGTGACTATGTACTTAGGGAATTCTCAGAGATACTCATGTCTAGTATAAGAACCTACGATACCTTGGGACGATATGGGGGAGAAGAATTTATAATACTATTTCACGATTCAGACAAGAATAAGGCCCTGGAAATAATAGAAAGAATACTAGAAAGTGTAAGGGCCTATAAGTTTAAATACGGGGATAAGGAGATAAACATAACATTTAGTTGTGGTATTTCCAATGCCTTCGAGTTTACAAATGAGGATATAACTGTAAAGGATTTAATTGATTTAGCAGATAGTAGGCTATATAAGGCCAAGGACAGGGGACGTAATATGATTGTTATAGACTAATAGGAGATGATTTTTTGACAAGGGAAAGACTGCTAAAGGATATAGAATTTATCGTGGAACTAGACAAGATGAAGTCTATTCTGAGACAGACAAGTTTGATAGAAAGGGACCAAAGGGAGGACGATGCCCAACATTCTTGGCATATATCGGTCATGGCCATGGTGCTTGGCGAATATTCTAACAAGGAGCTAGATATTGGCAGGGTAATTAAGATGCTCCTTACCCATGACTTGATTGAAATCTATGCAGGCGACACATTTTGCTATGACAAGGAGGCCAATAAGAGCAAGAGGGAAAGAGAGCTAGCGGGAGCAGATAAGGTTTTCGGCATATTAGCAGAAGATAAGGCAAGGGAATTGAGGGCCTTGTGGGATGAATTTGAAGAAGCCAAGACTCCAGAGGCCATATTTGCAGCTTCTATGGACAGACTTCAGCCCATGCTAAACAACTATCACAATAATGGTGGGACCTGGGGCAAATTCAATGTGGCAAAAGAAGATATATATGAAAGAATAGCACCAGTTAGGGAGGCATCAGATATATTGTGGGACTATGTGCAGCATATGATAGAAGATGCAGCAAATAGGGGCTTAATCAAGGAATAGGACTGGTTTTGACTGGTCTTATTTATATTTATAGGTTAATTTAAAATACATGGGAATAGGTGAGGAGAAATATGTGTACAGGAATAAAGATAGACTATATAGATGGATGTGTCATGGGCAGGACAATGGACTTTGAAGCCCCTATAAACTACAATGCCCTATACTTTCCCAGGGAATATAATTTTGCCAAGGATTTAATGGGGAAGGCCCTTTATTCAAGCTATAAAGTCTTGGGAGTGGGCTTTGAGAATAGGGACCCCCTTAAGGACGGGGTAAATGAGCATGGATTAATTGGCATCACCAATACCTTTACTGGATTTAATCTCTACTCCAACGAAGTAAGGCCCGGCAAAACCAATATATCCAGCCTAGATTATTTCACTTATGCCCTTGCAAACTACAGGTCCTTGAAGGAACTAATAGAAGATTTGCCAAGTATTCACATCTCTACTAGAGACTACAAGGGAGACCGGATTTTATGTCCGGATTTCCACTTTATGTTTGCAGACTCCACAAAGAAGTCCATTGTTGTAGAGGCCAAAAAAGGGGTATTAGTATATTATGAGAATCCATATAATGTAATGACAAATTCTCCAGGATTTGAATCCCATACCAGAAGGTTAAATAAGTTTATGGACCTGGATAGATTAGAGGATTTTAATTCTTCAAAGGATTTGCCAGGTGGCTATGATCCAGTTTCAAGATTTATCAAAGCATTTTATTTGACAAGGATGAATATTAAATCCGAGAATAATAGGGATGCTCTTTCTAGTGCCTATGGCATTTTAAATGCCATGAGTATGCCCAATGGATTTGTCAAGAATAAGAAATATGATTACAATACCTATACTAGATATATTTGTGTCTATGATAGCAAAAGTAAATTGCTTACAATAAAATCTCATACAAATCCCATGGTATATCAATTGGGTTTTGAGGACCTTGAGGGGGAAGATGAAAGACAGGCATTCTTTATAGAAAAGGATTTTAAAATGGAGAAAATCAAATAGGAAAGAGGATTATCGTGGAGAAAAGCAATAGGTTTAGTAAAAAGATGATAATGCAACTGTTATTGCCCTTGATAATAGAACAGTTTCTAGCTGTAGCCGTTGGCATGGCAGATACGGTCATGGTTTCCAGCGTAGGAGAAAGTGGAGTATCAGCAGTATCCCTGGTGGATGCAATCAATATCCTGCTCATAAATGTATTCGCCGCCCTGGCCACTGGAGGTGCAGTAGTAGCAGGTCAGCATATAGGCAGGAAAAAGTTGGACAAGGCCAATGAAGCAGGTGAACAGCTAATACTATTTGTCACACTAGTGTCCATAGTAATTATGGTCCTCATGTACCTTGGCAAGGATTTTATTCTAGATACAGTTTTTGGTTCTATTGAACCCCTAGTAAGGGACTATGCCAATAGATATATGATGATTGTATTTGCCAGTATTCCATTTATTGCCGTCTACAATAGTGGTGCAGCATTATTTAGGACCATGGGAAACTCGAAGATTAGCATGATTAGCTCCCTAATTATGAATACTATCAATGTAGTAGGCAATGGTATTTTAATATACGGGGCAAAAATGGGCGTGGAGGGAGTAGCCATACCGACCTTGCTTTCAAGGGCCATTGCGGCCATAATTATCCTAGTCCTATTGAGAAATGAGGACCTAGTATTACATATTTTCAAATCTCCCAAATATGAGTTAAACAAAAGGGTAATTAAGGAAATCCTATATATAGGAATACCCAATGGAATAGAAAACAGCATGTTTCAACTAGGTAAGATAATGCTTCTAAGCGTGGTGGCCACATTTGGTACAGCTTCTATTACAGCCAATGCCGTGGCAAATAATGTCACTGCATTTCAGTTTTTACCCGGGGCCGCCATTGGACTGGGAATGGTAACCATTGTCAGTCAAAGTGTTGGGGCCCAAGACTTTGAGGCGGCTAGATACTACACCAAGCTCCTGCTAAGGTATGCTTATCTTAGCCTAGTAGGGATAAATATAGTCATAATAGGCTCTATCCCCTTAATTCTAAAGATGTACAACCTATCGGCAGAGACAACGGCTTTGGCAAGTAAGATTATTATCTTTTATGGAATAAATACCTGCCTTGTATGGCCTCTTGGTTTTACACTCCCTAATTCCCTAAGGGCTGCCAGAGATGTAAGATACACTATGTTTGTCAGCGTAGGCAGCATGTGGATTGTGAGGATTGGTCTAGGAGTCCTATTTGCGAAGTTTTTAGGCTTTGGGATGTTTGGTGTCTGGATGGGAATGTTTATAGATTGGTATGTAAGGGCTACATTCTATATAATTAGATATAGGGGAGATAGATGGCAATTAAAGAGCATTATTTAAGGCAGACAAATGTCTGCCTTTATTGATGGATTATCTAATAGTAATATTGCCTCCAATAATTATTGGCCGCAGCTATGGTTTGGAATTCAATGGCAACTACCTGACTTGCAAATATCAGGCTATCTGGATCAACGCTGTACATCCTTCGCCCGCATTGCAGGATATCTAAATCTGGCTGAATATTGTGTACCGTATGTCTAGCCATGAGCATTGCCAATGCACGACCTTCCTCTGGAGTATTGGTAATCAAGGTTCCACCAGGTACTAAAACTAAATCTTCCTCTGGTAAACGTGGCATGATATCACATCCTATTTAATTATTCTTTTAGTTCAGTATATTAAGTTAAGGTTTTTTTGTGCCTAAAAGTTACCCTTATCTTATGCCACATTTTGCACGAGTTTTTCCCTGTATATGTGTATTAGCTCTTCCTCTGTTAGGTCAATACTTGCCTTATCCAGTATTATTTGTCCCCTGTCTAGCATTATAACCCTATCGGAATATTCTATGGCATCCTTCATATTGTGGGATACCATTATGGTGCTTATGGAGTACTTTTCGATTAACTCCTTTGTCTTTTTCATTACTACATTGGAGGTCTTTGGGTCCAAGGCCGCTGTATGTTCGTCTAATAATAGCAGTTTTGGATGCCTCATGGCAGCCATTACCAGAGATAGGGATTGCCTTTGGCCACCGGACAAGAATTTAACCCTAGTATTTAGCTTGCTCTCAAGGCCCAGATCCAAATCCTTTAGTAGAGCAATATATTTATCTATATTTCCTTTTTTAATCAGCCTCTTCAAGGAGAAGCTCTCCCCCTTCTTATCTGCTAGAGACATATTCTCTAGGATGGTCAGGGAGGGAGATACACCCAAGGAGGGATTTTGATATACTCTTCCTAGATATTGGGCCCTGTCCTCCTCCCTTAACATTGAAATATCCTCCCCATTTAGGACTATCTTGCCTCCATCCAAGGCTATAGTACCGCTAACTATATTGAGGAGAGTAGATTTGCCGCAGCCATTGGGACCGATAATAGCAGTACATTTATTTTTTTCTATATCGAGGTCGAAATTGCTGAAAATGTTAATTTCATTGTCGGTTCCCCTGTTAAAACTCTTCGATAGTTTTCTTATTTTTAGCATCATTATCTAACTCCTTTTTTTTAAATAGGGTGAATATGTCAATGGCAAAATTGTTATATGAGATGAAGGCAATTACGATTATGGCATTTATAGCCTTCAGGTCATTTGGATTTAGACCCAAATCTATGGCGATTCCGCCGATAATTTTATATGCCACAGCGCCCAAGATTGCCCTTGTAGTGCCCTTTACGATATTTGAATTCTTTTTTATAGTATCACCTATGATTATAGAGGCCAGGGCAACAACAATGATGGAGCTGCCCATGGTAATATCTGCAAAGCCTTGAAACTGAGCCATGAGGGCACCAGATAGGGCTACTAGGCCATTGGATATCATTAGCCCAATTACCTTGTACTTGTTGCTATCCTCTCCCAAGGAACGCACCAAGGATTCATTATCTCCTGTTGCAATCAGGAGATAGCCAATTTCTGTTTTTAAAAACCAATCTAGCAGAAACTTTATGGCCAGGACAATTAGAAATAATATTAGCATTGTAGAAGCTAGGTCATATATGGAGGCAAATTTAAACAAGGGTATGTTGGACTTGCCATTAATTTTTAAATTTACAGAGTAGAGTATGGTCATGGTCAAGATTCCTGACAATAGTGGTTTTATCCTTAGTTTGGTAAAGAGGGTAGCAGTCAAGAGACCAGCTAGGCTACCGAAAACAAGTGCTGAAAATGTACTTATTATAGGTCCCATTCCCATAGAAATAAATTTTGCAAAGAGGAAGGCACCAAGGGGGAAGGTACCTTCTACTGACAAATCTGCAATATCTAATATCTTGTAGGAGATAAAGACCCCCATGGCAAGTACTGCAAAGATGAGTCCCTGCTCTATAGATGTTACTATTAATGAATTCATATATCTCACCGTTCCTTTAGGCTTAAAACATAGCAATTATTCGACTTTTTCTGCTCCATTTAAAGCTGGATTATTTTCATCTAGACCCAATGCTTTTAGGGTTTCCTCATTAAACACTTTTTCTGTATTTTCAGAAGTAGCTGAAGGTATATTTGCAGGAGATTTTCCATCTACTAATATTTCCTTTGCCATTCCAGCCGACTGCCTTCCTAATTCGTAGTAGCTTAGTCCATCAGTGATGAGAATACCACCCTTTACATGGGAATCCTCTGCACCTACTGTAACTAATTTGTTTGCTATAGCCTTTTCTGACACTACATTAATAGCTGAAGCCACCATATTATCTGTAATAGTGTAAATTGCATCTACTTTTCTTATCATTGAATCCAAGGCCTGAGGTATATCATTGATATTTGAAATACCGACTTCTACAATTTCAAGACCTATGGAGGGTGCAAGTTCCTTAGCCATATCTACCTGGATTTGAGAGTTAGGTTCGCTGGTATTGAATACGATGCCAACCTTTTCTATACTGCTATCTAAGTCCTTAAATAGTTGCAATTGCCTATCCATTGGGGTTAAGTCCGATGTGCCAGTTACATTGCCACCAGGGTTTTCCATGGAATCTACTAATTCTGCATCTACTGGATCAGTTACTGCACTAAATATGATTGGTATATCTGATGTTGCCTGCTTTGCAGACTGGGCTGCCGGCGTAGCAATGGCGTAGATTAGGTCCATCTTATCTTTTACAAACTTTTCTGCAATTGTAAGGGAAGTTGGGATATCCCCTTGGGAATTTTGGTAACTAATCTTTGCATTTACTCCCAATTCCTTCAGTCCATCTTCAAAACCACGTCTTGCATCATCTAGGGCTGGGTGATCTGCCAATTGGCTGATGCCAATATTAAATATAATTTCCTCTGGTGCATTTTGTTCACTTGACTGGCTTTCATTTGTTACAGTATCTTCTTCTTTTGATGGGGTGTCGTTGGCTGAGCAGCCCGTAAACACCAACATAGTAATCAACAACAATGCTAATAATTTTACAATTCCTTTTTTCATTTTCATATCCTCCTAAATTTTATTATTTTTATTAGGATGATTGGTATAGATTGAATGTAATTCTTATGGTTGCGCAAAAAAAATCTTTCGTTCCTACAAATATAGCGTATAGCTATACTCATAGGGACGAAAGATTATATCCGCGGTACCACCCCAATTATGACAAAGTCATCACTCAATCAGACCTAACAGTCCTATCCCCTATAACGATGGGCTTTCGGATTTGCCTACTTGCATTAGCTTTTAGCAAATCAGCTCTGGAGTGTATATTGCATATCCCCTTAATGTTGGCTCCCACCTAACCCAACTCTCTTTTAAAAAGGTAAGACATCTTTCTCTCCATCAAAGCATTTTTGTATTAAATAACATGATAATACTTTAGTCGGCTAATGTCAACTGTTTTTTGAAAAAGATTTTTAAAAAGATTTGTATTGAATTTAATTTAGGACCAAAAATACAACTAGGTCTATAGATTATGAAAGACCCAAATATGATATAATAGGGCTATATGGTGGAGAATAGTGGAAAAACAACTATAGGAATATTGAAGAAAATGGGGGTAAGCAAATGAAGACCATGGGCTTAATCGGAGGTATGAGTTGGGAATCGTCGTTGGAATACTATAGAATAATCAATGAGGAGGTAAAAAACAGACTAGGGGGACTACATTCTGCAAAGATTATACTACATAGTGTGGATTTCCATGAGATAGAGTTGTATCAGAGACGAGGACAATGGGAAAAGGCAGCCCAGGTCCTAGGTGATGTAGGTCGTGGACTAGAGGCAGCAGGTGCAGACTTTATCATTATTTGCACCAATACCATGCACAAGGTGGCCGACCAGCTTCAAAAAGGCATAAATATCCCTTTGCTCCATATTGCAGATTTGACAGCAGATAAGGTCTTAGCCGACGGAATAAAAACCCTTGGACTCTTGGGTACCAAGTATACAATGGAAGAGGACTTTTACAGGTCCAGATTGGAAGAAAGAGGGATAAGGGTTTTAATACCAAAGGAACCCGACAGGATAGCTATAAATACAGTGATCTTTGAAGAACTTTGTCTGGGAAATATAGTCAATGAATCCAGAGAAAAGTATAAGAAAATAATTGAAGAATTGATAGGAGAAGGTGCAGAGGGTATAATACTGGGCTGTACAGAAGTAGGTATGTTGGTAAAAGAGGAAGATTCTACTGTCCCCCTATACGATACAACCATACTTCATGCAATGGGGGCAGTAGATTTTGCATTGAAATAGGCAGACACTTGTCTGCCTGTTTTCATTAAATACTATAGTATTAGATTTTGGACAGTTCAACAGCTACCTGGGCTGCCAGACTTGCATTATTGTATACTAGCTGAATGTTGGCCTCAAGGCTTTTGCCCCCGGTGATTTTTTGTACCTTGTCTAAAAGATAGGGAGTAATGTCCTTGCCAGATATGCCAAGTTCCTTGGCCTCTTCCAGTGCTTGACCAATAGCCTCTGAAATCACCCTGCTATCCATGGCGTGTTCAAGGGGAATAGGATTTGCGATAACCATGGAGCCTTTCAGGTCCAGGTCTCTTTTTACTTTTATTGCCTTGGCGATTTCTAAGGGGCTATCCATCCTATAATTTAACTTAAATCCACTTTCTCTAGTGTAAAAGGCTGGCAACTGATTTGTCCCGTATCCGATTACAGGTACGCCCTTTGTCTCTAGGTATTCTAAGGTGAGACCCAAATCCAGAATAGA
>JBBAEY010000028.1:0-24325 GCA_041655755.1 Tissierellaceae bacterium | reverse complement strand
GTTTTGCCGCAGACTTCCTTCAGATTCCACCTCACGATGGACACCCTTGTCTTAAGCTAACGGTTGGCACTATCAACCCCCGTATCGGACTTTCACCGACTAGTTTACGCCCATGCTGGGCGCACTAAAAACAAGCCGAGAAATTCATTCTCGGCCTAGTCTTCCCACTTAGCTAATTTTCTATTTCTTCTGTAAGCTCTATTATCTCATCTATTATCCTTCCTATATGTTCAATGGTATGGAGTAGTGGCTTCTCTGTGCTAATATCCACCCCTGCCATCTGTGCCAATTCTACTGGGCTTTTAGTGCCCCCTGCCTTGAGGACTTCCTTCCAGTCGTCTAGGGCATTTTGTCCTTCTTCTAGGATTCTCTTGCTTACTTCCGTAGCTACGGTAAGTCCTGCACTGTAGGTATAGGGGTAGAGTCCCATATAGTAGTGGGGCTGCCTCATCCAAGTTAGTTCTGCACCTTCATTTATCTTTACTGTGTCGCCCCAGAACTTCTCTAGGCTGGCCCTCTTTAGCTTGCTCAATACAGAGGCATTGACACTGGCCCCACTATCTATCATCCTATATACCTCTCTTTGATAATGGGCCTCTAGGAGATGTGTTACAAAGTTGTGGTAGTAGGTCCTTGAAATCATGGAGGAAAGCACCCATCTCTTCATCCTCTTGTCATCTGTATTTTTCATCAGATAGTTTGCCATAAGCATTTCATTCATAGTAGATGGAGCCTCTATAAAGTACATGGACGGTCTGGTGTCAAATATGTTTTGATTTTCCTGGGCTAGATAAAAGTGTCCAGCATGGCCTAGCTCATGGGCCAATACAAAAACTTCCCTCATCTTCTCAGTCCAAGATATTAGGACAAAGGGGTGGCTTCCATAGGGGCTTGCACAAAAGGCTCCTGTTGATTTCCCCTTGTTTTGGACAAAGTCTATCCACCTTTCATCATAGGCCCTCTTTATTACCTCTAGGTAGTCCTCCCCAAGGACTCCCAGGGCACCCTCTATATATTGCTTTGATTCTTCCACTGAAATATCTGGTTCAAACTCCGGATCCACTGCCAATTTTAAATCAAAGAAGGTCATTTCTTCTATACCGTGAATTTTTTGGAGTAGTTTTGCATACTTTCTCATATGGGGGGCCAGATGCTCCATTATGAGGTCTATTTGCCTGTCATATAATTCCCTGCTTACCCTCTGGGGGAATAATAGGCTATCAAATACAGAGTCGAATCCCCTTAGATTTGCCAGGGTCTTTTCTTTTTGTACTTGTGTTTGATAAGCACTTGCTATGGTATGTTCATATTCCTTTAACTTCTTTGAAAAGGCTTTGAAGGCTTCATGTCTTATCTGGTGGTTTTCGTCATATTCCCACTCGTCCTCAAAGAGGCCAAAGCTCAAGGGATATTCCTTTCCTTCCACTGTAAATGTAGCAAAGTCCATGTCTGCTAGTTTTGCCATATTGTAGATAGTATAGGGCGATTCTAAGGTGTTGGATAGGGCTGACAGGGCCCTTTCGACTTCTGGATGGAGGGCATAGGGTTTCCTTCTCAATATTTCCTCTAAGTAGCCCTTGTTATCTTGAGATGCTTCCATGGCCTCTCTTATGACCCCTTCGTCGGCCTCTATTATTTCCGAATCTATAAAAGATATCCTGCTCTCAATCTCCGATGATAGGTTGGAGACCCTCATCTGCCTTTCTTGATTCTCTACATTCGTCTGGTCCTCCGCAACTGCCAAATATGCATAGGAGCCCGAGAGATAGGTTAATTGGGATAATTCCCTGAGCATATCTAGGCAGGAGTTAATCTTTTCCCCTTCATGTAAACTTCCCTTAAACTCTTTTTCTATAGCATCTGCCAGGGAAAGTGCCTGGTCCAACGCTTCTTCAAACTCTTCCTCTGTCTTGTAAATACTAGTTAGGTCCCATGTCAGATTGAAATCTACATCTTTTCTTTCCAAAAGTAGCTTTGCCATGAAATCACTCCTCATTTATTTAGTTCGAGTATCTAAATAAATTATAATACATAAATTCCTATATTACAATAATTCTATTGGCTTTTTATGGAGGAAAAGCATCACTACCAAAGTATATTTTCATCTTTTTTTCTTCTAAAAGCCTTCCTTTCCTTGTCTGGTTTTTTATTTCCCTCTTCTTTTTTATTTGCCTTCCCATGAGCTTTGACACGGTCTGGTTTTTGGTCCCTAATCGTCCCTTCTTTACCTAGCAGGATCCTTTCCCCATCTTCTATCAAGCTCCTCAGCCTAGCTAGCTCCCTATCTAATAGTTCCCTCCCTTCAGCAGTTATAAGGTAGTTTTTCCTCCTGCCCTCCTTTGAGACCTGACTGATTATCTTTTCAGCCTCAAATCTTGCCAGCAGGGCATAGAGAGTTCCTGGCCCCACTAGGACCCTAGCCCCTGTCATTTCCTCTATTATCTGCATGACCTCATACCCATGTCTCTCTTCAGTCAGGGCCAGCAGTATATAGTACATTGGTTCTGTCAAATTTTGCAACTGTTCCCTAGCCATCCTACACCACCCCCTATATTTATTATATCATGCAATAATATATCAACCCTAGTCTAGCTTTTTGGGCAAACTATGTCAATACATCAGCAAATCTCCTTTTAACTTATATGCAAGTTTAAGCTAGATATGGACAAAATTTATTTAAATAATATGGTGCTAAAGTCCCATCATAAAGGTCGCTGAAATTTTGCCCTCAGCGACCTTTACTTTCAAGTTCCTATCTGCTTTGCGTAAACTCTATTTCTAATTTTACTTCCTCATTTGTCCTCTTGACTGTCAATGTGGCCTTATCTCCCCCCTTGTATCTATAGAGGGCCTTTTTTAATTTCGCCATATTGTCTATCTCTACATCGTCTATCTTGCTTATTATATCTCCATTTAAGAGACCTGCCTTGTGGGCAGGCGAATTTTCTGCCACTTCTAACAGTATGACCCCCCTGCTGCCGGATAGTTTTATGCCTAGGGCTGCCTGATAGTCCTCAACTGACATTCCCGATATACCCATAAATACAGTCTGATAGCTTCCCTTTTCTATGACCTCTTCTATGACTGTCTTGGCCTGATTTATAGGAATAGAAAAGCCTAGGCCCTCTGCTGTCTTAATCTTAGCTGTATTTATTCCTATGACCTGTCCCTTGCTGTTGAGCAGGGGACCCCCACTATTACCTGGGTTGATTGAGGCATCTGTCTGTATCAGGTCCTCAATAATATTGTTTCTGCTAACCTGTATGGCCCTGTGGAGACCAGATATTATACCAGATGTCACCGTTCTTTGAAATTCCAGACCCAGTGGATTTCCTATGGCTACTGCCAATTCTCCAATCTCCACCTGATCTGAATCTCCCAGTTCAGCAATGGGTAAATTTGTAGCCTCTACCTTGACTATGGCCAAATCCAATATGCTGTCATTCCACATTAGCCTGGCTGGTTTTTTGTCCCCATTTTCAAAGAGTACACTGACTGATTTTGCATTCCCGTCTGCTACCACATGGGAATTTGTGAGTATATAGCCATTACTATCGACTATGAGGCCAGATCCTACCCCTTCTATATTCTGGGGCAGGGAAAAGAAATTCTCTACTTCTTCTACTGTGGTTATACCTACTACCGAGTCCATTGCCTTTTTTGCCACTGCCGACACCGTCGCAATGCTGTCATTGGTATATATGTTTACTGGACTGGCATGGGCATATTTGTCGGCATTGGGGTCTGTCAATATTTCCCCGTAGAGCCTGGGCCCTAGGAAACTAGATGCTAAACCCCCTATTAATGAGGCTATTAGGGCCAGGGCTATATAGGATACTAGGCTGCCCCTAAAGGACCTTTTCCTCTTGACCCCGACTAGGGGCTCCTCTCTTTCAATATAAATGTCTTCCGGTATTTTATAGCCATTATCTTCGTCCATCTTCATTCCTCCTTCAATCCTTATTTTATCCCAGAAATGTGAAAATACTATGTAGGAATTATGTTTTTGTTGTGGGATTTATTTATTTTTGTCCCTATTTGCTATAATAGAATATATAAAGACAATGGGGTGTTATTATGGCATATAGAATTTACTTGGTTGAAGACGACCGCAATTTAAACTTGGTTTTGACTTCTTATCTGGAGAAGGAAGGCTGGCAGGTCTCATCCCTTTTTACTGGGGGTGAGGCCATGGAATATATAGCTAGGCCCCCTGACCTTTGGATATTAGATATTATGCTGCCTGATATCGACGGCTATCAGCTTATCAGGGAGATAAGGTCCAGTGGACAGGAGACACCTCTTATCTTCATATCTGCTAGGGACGCCGAGATCGATAGGGTCCTGGGCCTGGAACTAGGGAGCGATGATTATCTGCCAAAGCCCTTTTTACCTAGGGAATTGGTAATCCGTGCAAAGAACCTACTGGCTAGATTTTATCCTGACTCTAGGACAGTACAGGACCTAGGTCCCTATGAAATAGACAGGGCCAGTAGGATTGTAAGATTGGGAGAAAAAATTATCGACCTCACTGCCAAGGAATACGAGCTACTAGTATTCTTCGCCAACAATGAAAGCATTGCCCTATCTAGGGAACAAATTCTTGACCATATATGGGGTGGAGATTATTTTGGCTCAGATAGGGTGGTGGACGACTTGGTCAGAAGATTAAGGAAAAAGACTCCGGAGCTGAATATTGAAACTATTTACGGCTTTGGCTATAGGGTGAAGAAGAAATGAAAAATTATCCCTTGTCAATACAAATTTGGATTGTAATTGCCATCATTACCCTGACCATATCTGTTTTGCTGGCCTTTATCCTGCCAACTAGCCTGAGGGGGTTTTTTACAAAGGAGATATATGCCAGTATAAGATCTGCTCAGGATTTGGTATTTAATCAATTTGAAGGCAATGTATACAGGGATTTTATAGGCCCAGATTTCTTTGCCAAGGACGAAGAAATCCTAAAAAACATCAGGACAGTCAAGCACTTTATCCTATATGACGAAAACAAGATAGTCTTGGAATCGTCTTTGCCTGTAGAATTTCTCAAGAAGGTGAAAGCTGACGCCCTAGCCCAAAAAACCATAAGCCAGGAGTACAGGGGACAGATTGGTAGGGAAAAGGTCTTTTATGTGGTCTCGAAGGGGAAGGTCCTAGGATTTGATGCCTTTCTGGTGTCCTATATGGGGGATTCTTACAGGGAGGATTTGGTTCAGGCCCTATTTAGCAGGTTAATCTCCCTAGTTGTTTTGGTCCTTCTCTTTAGCTGGATTCCTGCCATCTTGCTTTCCAAGTACTTGTCTAGACCCTTGGTGGATTTGGAAAAAAAGGTGGAAAGACTGGCAAATAACAATTGGAGTGAGGCCATAGATTTAAATAGGAAGGATGAAATAGGCAGGCTGGGTTCATCTGTAGAGCATTTAAGGAAACAGCTAATACGACAGGATGAAGCAGAGCAGTCCTTCCTCCAACATGTATCCCATGAATTAAAAACTCCGGTTATGGTTATACAGTCTTTTACAGAAGCTATCAGGGATGGGATTTATCCCAAGGGAAATCTGGACTTCTCCCTAGATGTCATCAGTGAAGAAACTAGCAGGTTGGAGAAAAAGATAAGGGATCTCTTGTATCTGACTAAGCTCAACTACCTATCTAGCCACAGCCTAGAAATGACCCATTTCTCCCTAAAGGAGCTAATCGAAGGGCTTGTAGAAAGGTTTTCCTGGTATAAAAGTGATATTGATTGGACCTTGGACCTGTCTCCCACTGTCATAGAGGGGGATATGGAAAAGTGGAGAGTGGTAATAGAAAATCTCTTGGACAATCAAATAAGGTATGCAAAATCTAGGATTGCCCTTTCCTTGACGGATACGGATAGGGGCCCCGTACTAAGGGTGTGGAACGATGGCCCTGCCATTGAAGAAAATCTGATAGATGGGATGTTTCAAGAGTTTAACAAGGGCTATAAGGGCGAATTTGGCCTTGGCCTTGCCATTGTCAATACCATTCTCAAGGCTCATGGGGCTAGGATTTATGCTAGAAATGAGGATGGCGGAGTAGCCTTTCATATAGAGATAAATAAGGGTGAGGCCTAGGCCTCACCCTCTTTAGTTTTCATTATCCTTTCCTTGATGAATTTTATATCGTCCATGATGTACCTATGCTTGACCTCTGTCACATTAAAACCTACTGTCTTGAATGCAAATTGAAATAGGTAGCCACCTGCCAAGGACATTATGGCAGTTCCTATACCTACAGAGCCACCAAGAAAAAAACCTATGACAATAACTATTATTTCAGTAGTATTTTTGACTAGTCGTATTGACTTCCCAGTCTTTCTAGTAAGGGCCACCATAAGTCCATCTCTGGGCCCAATGCCAAATCCCGTCCCTATATAGATAAAACCACCATAGCCTGAAACTAATATCCCTAGGAGCATGGTTACAAATCTAAGGAATAGATTACTAAAAACAGGCACTAAATTATTTAACATAAGCAGGTCCATAAATATACCAATAAATATCATATTAAATACTGTCGCCCAACCGATATTTTCCTTTAATATGACATTTACCAATATCACCATAAAACCTATAGCAATACTTCCTTGGCCCATGGTTATGGGAAGTATATTGGTTAGCCCCTGGTGCAGTACATCCCAAGGTGCAAGCCCCAGTGAAGCATTTATAGTCATTACTATACCTATGGCATATATAAAGTAACCTAGAAACAACCTTACAAATCTAACAGCTATATTTCCCATGGGCTTGAGCCATGCCTTCCATGAAATTAACTTCATGCAATTACCTCCTAGTAATAAATTCAATCAATACTCATCCAAAAATGAATGTCTTTCCTGATCTCTTTTCCAGCCAATTATTCCGTCCATATTTACATTTTCAGCAGACCTAAAAATATTCATATCTACATGGGGAATTTCCTTCTTCAAATTCTTAATCAGGTCCTTGATCTCATATCTCTTGTTGCCAATCTTCTTGGCTGCCACCATGCAGGCACAGTTCAATGGCCAAATGCCGGAATTTTGGATAAATCTCTCTATATATGCCTCCTCAATTAAATAAAGGGGCCTAATGAGTTCAAGGCCTTGAAAATTTTGGGCCCTTAGCTTAGGCACCATGGTCTTGTAGCTTCCAGCATACAATAGATTTAACATGGTTGTCTCTATGACATCGTTAAAGTGATGACCTAGGGCAAGCTTGTTGCAATTTAATTCCCTTGCCTTCCCGTATAGGAAACCCCTTCTCATTCTTGCACACATGTAGCAGGGATATTCCTTTGCTATCCTGTCTGTCACCTCAAATATATCTGAATCATATATCTTCACGGGTATGCCCAGGTATTGACAGTTTTCTTCTAGGAGTTTCCTTACATCCAGGTGATAACCTGGGTCCATGGCTATAAACTCCAATTCAAAGTTTTGCTTGCCATTTTTATATAGCTCCTGAAATAGTTTTGCCATAAGCAGGCTGTCCTTTCCTCCTGATATGGCGACTGCTATCCTGTCCCCATCTTCTATGAGCTCATATTCCTTAATAGCTTTTATAAATTTAGACCAAATGTGCTTTCTATAGGTCTTGATTATGCTTCTCTCTATATCTGCTAATGGCTTCTTATCCCCAAGAGGTGCTAGTATCTTGCAGCTCAATTCTTCAAGTCCCTTATCCTTCTTGTCCATTTCCATCACTCCATCTGATTTAACTCTCCTATAGTATACCAAAAAAACCAGGGAGATTGTAGAAATTTACAATAAAAAAAGGCAATGGAAAATATGTCCACTGCCCTCCCTGGTTTACTAGTATTCCCTTATACCCTCTAAGATTTCCATCATCTGGTCGTAGTTAATGGCTCCCGGCACCCCACCTAAGAGATAGCCCTCCTCGTCTATAAAATAGGAGGTTGGCAGACCGCTTACATAATACATCCTTGAAATTTCACCATCTTCATCTAAGAGCACGTCAAACTCATAGTTACCATCTTCGATGTATTTCTGGGCATTGGCCTTTTTCTCCATGGAGTTCACCGCCACTACGACTATGTCGTCATTTTCACTGTCAAACTTTTGCAGGTCCGGCATCTCCTGGTCACAGAACTTGCACCAGGTGGCCCAGAAGTTTAAGAGTACCTTTTTTCCCCTGTAGTCCTCTAGTGAAACCTCCTCGCCATCTAGGTTTTTGAGGGTAAATACTGGGGCCAACTGAAGTTCAACTTCTTCCTCACCTTCATCTTCACCTTCATTTTGATCTTCCTCTAATACATCTCCTGATTCCACTGGCAATTCTTCTACTGGCTCTGTCTTGTCTTTGACACATCCGGTCAGTAAGATTGCACCTATTAGAACAAATAAAATTACTAGACTTATTTTTTTCATATCTTCCTCCTATAATAGAAATCTGCTTATATCCACAACCTTATCAAAAAATATTAGTATGCCAAATACTACCATAATTGCCCCGCTAATCAAGGGCATATATTTAAAGAACTTTTCAAATTTCTCCATTAGTTTAATAAAACCGTTAATAAATACTGCTGTAAGCATAAAGGGGACTGCCATCCCTAAGGAATATATAAACAAGAGATATACACCTTTTGAAACGGTGGCGGCAGAACCAGCATATATGAGAATCGATGCGAGTACAGGCCCAAAGCAGGGTGTCCATCCCGCCGCAAAGGCCATTCCCATTAGAATGGAGCCAAACCAGTTGCTTATCTTTTTTGGGGCTGTAGCCCTCTTTTCCATATCCAAAAATCCTAATTTGATTACTCCCATCATACTAAGGCCAAAAATTACAATAAGCAGACCGCTTACCCTTGCAAATATTTCCTTATTCCTGATAAATGCCTTCCCTATAAAGCTGGCAGATGAACCCATAATCATAAATATAATTGTAAAACCTATGACAAAGCCCCCAGTCCTTATGATGGCAAATAGCCTCCTCTTCTCCAGCTCATCTTCCATATTGATACCCGTTATATACATGATATAGGCTGGTATCATGGGTAGTAAACATGGGGAAAAGAATGACAAAAATCCAGCACCAAAGGCTATGGGTACTGAAACATCTCCTAAATTCATTGAATCCCTCCTTCTAGACTCGGCCATATATGAAAACCAGTGACAATTCCATATATACCCTTACTAGCTATAAGTATACCATGTTTTGCTATTCTATTCTATGATTTAAGATATAAATTCTAGGAACTTTTCCCTACACTATCGGGCTCTTTACACCTGCCAGCCTTGATTTAGCCTATTAATATTATATCACCGGGCAAAAAAAAGGGTAAAGTTTTATACCTTACCCTTCAACCCTATCTATAGTTGTTTTGCCTTGCCTTGGCTTCGTCCCTTATTTCATTCTTCATTTTTTCCAGGGATTCTTTTCTTCTTTTATTTTTCTCTATTAAGTTGTTTCTTGTATTAGGATCGTCAGTTTCCTCTATCATTTCCTTTGCTAATCTGTAATTTTCTATGGTATTGTCGATGTTGAACTGTATCCTATCTACATTGTCCCTTCTGTCATCAGGTTTAGGTTTGTTACTCATATATCCTTCTCCTCATCTAATATTATTCTCACATTTATTTTGTCTAGTAGGTGGGATTTAATACTGGTAACAATTACCTCTAGCTAGATGCTTTTCTGAAATGCTTCAAAGTACTGTAGATGATTTCCCGGGAAGAAACTGCCCTCGGCAAACAAAACATTTTTTCTCATTTTAATTTGCACTGAATTCAGTACCCTAACCAGCTCCATTCTCTCATTTTCGTCAACCTCAAACTTGATGCCATACTTATGGGCCTTGCTGTCTATTTGCTCTGTCCACACCGGGTGACCATATACAACTATTTCTTCGCCTATTAGGTCTGTTTTAAATTGCAAGGTCATATCTCTTTCTACGGGAAACCTTATATTCGATATAAAACATAGGCCGCCTGGACCCATATCTTTTACGAGGACCTTTGTGTTTCCAACATTTATCTTCTTTCCCTTTATCTCCAAGATTGTCAAATCTGCCTCCAACAACTGGGTAAACTTGACCCTAAATAGCTTTCGTCTCTCAACCCTCGGTGTGGCATCTAAGCCCAAAAATGCCGCTGGTTTGCACACCCTCTTTCTCAGGATTTTCTCAAATTCTTCAACTGGCCTTGCTTCTGAATACAAAAACCCCTGCCCTCCTATGGCGTTTAGACTCTTTAGCAATTGCAACTGATCGTATGTTTCTATCCCTTCAGCTACAAACCTAAGTTTTAACTCCTTGGCAAGTTTTACAACCGTTTTTGTAATTGCCACGCTTCCAATATTCTCTGGAATATTTTTGATAAAGGATTTGTCTAGTTTTATGATATCAATATTGAAAGAATTTAGATATATAAGGGAGGAGTAGCCTGTACCAAAGTCATCCATGGCTATTTGTATGCCCATATCCCTCAGCCTATTGATGTCGGAATTGGCCTTTTCGACATTAGCCAGTAGGATGTTTTCAGTAATTTCCATAATTAAAAAGTTAGGAGCTAAATCGAATTCCCCGATTATCTTCTTTATATTCTCTACAAAATCCTTTTCCAAAAATTGAACTGCAGAAAAGTTTACCGACACCTTTATATCTGCTAGTCCATCCACTAACCACTGCTTATAATCCTTGCACACCCGCCTTAGGACCCATTTACCAATATCTATGATTTTCCCTGTATCCTCTGCCAGTGAAATAAACTCTTCAGACTCTACAAGCCCCCATTCTGGATGCTCCCATCTGACTAGGGCTTCAGTTCCCAGGATTTTGTTTGTCTTTATATTTACTATTGGCTGGTAATAGACCTTTAACTGCCCTTCCTCTAATGCATTGTGTAAATCGCTTCTTAGAACAAACTCCTTGTAGTTTTGAATATCCAGATCCGATGAATAAAACTTATAGGTATTTTTGCCCTCCTTTTTTGCCCTAATCAATGCTATCTTGGCATGATTTCTGAGTTCCTGAATTTCTTCTCCATCGTTGGGATAGATGGCTATGCCAATATTTACATTGATGTCAAGCTCGTAGTCCTTTATCCTATAGGTATCCCTGAACAGGCCGATTATTTGATTAGCTAAAGACTCGTATTCCTCCATCTTGTCAATATCGCTGACAATCACGGCGAAGTGGTCATCTGAATGCCTGCTTAGAAACCTGTGGTCCCCCAAGTCTGCCCTTAGTCTCTCGACTATTTCCAGTATCAGGCTTTCACCAAATTCATAGCCCAGGGAATAGGTTGCATATTTTAGCCCGTCTATATCAATCATCATCAGGGCAAACTTAGAGTTCCTTTTTCTGGCATATTCACGCTCTAGCCTCAGCCTTTTTGTACAATAGATGCTATTGGGCAAGTCCGTCAAACCATCATGGGTTGAGATATGGACCATTCTTTTTTCCATCCTTACCCTTTGACTAATATCTCTAAAGTTGACTACTATCCCATTTATATTTGCCTCATGGAGCAGGTTTTGCATATAGATTTCCAGATATATCTTTTTACCTGATTTGGTTACAAAGCTTATTTCACTCCGAACCCTCTTTTCAGCCTCTTCTTGAACTGAGCTCATCAAGCTCTTTATCTTTTCCAGCTCCTTGCCTTCATAGTAATCAAATATGTTTCTACCTACTCTCTCATCGGCCCTATATCCCATTACCCTCTCCACTGCGGCGCTTATGTACAAGATGCTGCCGTCTGAAGATAGGATTTCAAAGACATCATTGGATTCCTGTACTAGGACCTGAAACCGCCTTTGCACCTTATCTAGCTCTTTCCTATGACTCACTATTCTGTTTTCCAATTCCTTTTTCTCTGTAATATCCTGAATAGTCCCATAGGCTATTAGATCATTTTCCACAATCTTTCTATTGCTGATGTCCTGTATAATGCCGATTACTTTGATAGGAGTTCCCCCCTCATCATATAGGGTTTTCACCTTTTCATAGAGATGCTTTGTCCTATTTTCCCCAACTGTTACCCTATACTCTATGTCGTATTCCTTTCCTATAGGCACCTTTTTCTCTGTAATCCCTATTAATGTTTCTAAATCATTTGGATGTATATAGGAGTATAGGCTCTCCAAGCTGTCATCCAGTCCTTCCCGTCCAATCTCAAGTATCCTAAATATTTCATCTGACCAAAACACTGTACCATCCCTGATATTGTAGGTCCAACTTCCCGTTTTAATCAGTTCCTGACAATAGACAATATTTTCCTTAAGCTGATTATACCTTCCTTCTAATTCTTCCAACTGTCCCACTAGGCTTTTTTTATCCATCAACCTTTCAGCTAGCTTTTTTCTTAGGTATTTCATAAGCTTACCCCCTTAGATAAAATGGTCATATCTTGCTATCCAATTTCTTCTAATTTGAAAAATAGGTCCTTTGTCCTAATTGTATCATTTTTCACAAAGTGATGCAATCCTAATGTTTACAATTCCTCCATAAAAAGGACAAAAAGAGAACTAGATTTCTCTAATCCTCTTTTTTGCCCTCTTACTTTTATTCTACTTTCTAAATATCTTAAAGAGATCCAGTATCCTTTGGAAAAATGTCCTCTTATCCTCCTTGGCTAATGGCAACTCTATTCTTTCCTTTTCCAGCTTAATCGAAGGGGTCTGCATCAATATCTGGCAATTGGAATTTTCCATATTCCTTTCATCCACAAAAGATGTGAAGACCCTTTCTCCCGCATCTTCTCCTCCCGAAAATTTCTCAATGCCGTCAATGACTTCCTCAAGTCCTTCTTTCCTCAATTTACCCAGGCCGTCTGTAATCTCTTCCTGGCCCTGGACTATCTTGTCTAGATGACTGGGTATATCCTTGACTTCCCTGTCCAGTTGATTCCCCCCTGTTTCTAGCTGGTCCAAACCCCCGTATAGGGAACTAAGTCCCCCTAATAATTGGCTATGGCCCTCATATATCTTTTCTATCTCAAGGGGTAGGGATTGGATTTCTTGGTTAAATTGTCCCAAGCCCTGTCCGATTTGTTTGACAGCTCCATTATATTGCCCATATCCTTCAAGTAATTGGCTGGTATTTTTAGTCAGGCCTCCCATTGCCCCATTGAGGACCCCAATGCCCTGCCCCAGTTCCTCCAGAGCCTTGCCCTCTTTGATTACGGCTTCTGCAAGCCCCCTTACCTTGGGGTCACTGCTATGGACCAATCCCTCTGCCAGCTGACTCAGGCTGCTATGACCCTGATTGAGTCCCTCCAGCCCTTCTCCAATCCTGGAAAATCCCTTCCCTAGTTCATCAAGCCCGCCATCTAATTCTCCTAGGCCCTTTTCGAGACGGTCTCCTTCCCTGGTCAAGATGTCTAATCCCCTATTCATCTCTCCAATGGAGCTAATTCCCTCTTTTAGACCCTTGCTTAACTGCCCCAGTCCTCCATTGATTTCCTCAAACCCTCCTAATAGTTTCTTTAGGTTATGGCCTATTTCCCCAAGTCCCCCTACTAATTTTGTCACTCCCTCACCTAAGAATTTGAGTCCATCCCTCAAGAGTCCAGCAGCCTTACCTAGTTCCCTAGAGCCATCCTCTAGTTTACCTGTGGCATCTGACATCTCTTCCATCCCATCTATTAACTGACCTATGCCCCCAAGGCCTTCACCTAGCAGTCCACTGGAATCCGTAGATGAAATAATAATCGGTGCCAATTCTATATTTTCTCCCTCTGCCTTAAGTTTAAATACCTCATCACCCATGGGTAGATGGGTGAATACCAGGGTCATGGTTTTACCCACTACAGAAATCATGGCCTTTTCCGACTGGATATTTCTGAATATGTCAAGACTTAGGGGCAATTGAATCTGGCTAGTCAAATCCTCGCTATTTTTAATCTCTATACTTATTTCCAATTCTCCGGATTTACCTGCCAGGTCTTGGGCTTCAATCTCTTTTCCATCTAGATAGTAGCTTATCTCCAAGTCCAGAGGAAGCTCCTTCTCGACCTTGCCCTCGTAGTATAGGCCCCTTTCCCCTATTTTCCCTGTATCCCACCTTAATAGCCCATCTTCCACTAGGGGCTCTATGCCCTTGGTCAGTACTCGAAGATCTTCCAACTCCCCATAGTCTACAAAATATTCCTCCTGGCTCTTTCCAGAAATATGTGTGACCACCTTTATATTCTCTGCCCTGCCCTTGTAGTCCAGGTTTACATATACGGTTTCATTTCTAATTAGATCTGCCAAGCTGGCAGTAGAAAATGAAAACACTAGTGCAAAAATCAGCATATAACTAAGGATCTTTTTCATTTTTTCCACTCCTTTATTCCTTGGGTGCTATGGTTTTTTTAACTGAATTATAAAATATTATCAAAAGCGGTGGCAGGACTACCAGTACCAAGATAAGGCTGATAATTGCACCCCTGCCTATTAGAAGGGTTAGCTCTGCCGTATTCCTCATACTTGTAACAGCATATACACTCAAGGTGGCTGTAAAGAGTATGAGGGCTGAAGTCAGGATTGGCCTTCCCGTGTCAACTATGGTTTTTATGGCAGCTTCTCTCTTATCCAGGCCCTTAATATTTTCCTGATATCTGGAAGTATACAGTATGGCATAGTCCACAGTTGCCCCCAGTTGGATAGCCCCTATAATGATAAAACTGATGAAATTTAAATCTATGCCCTGTACATAGGGTATGGCCAGATTAATCCATATGCCCACCTGTATAAGTGCCACCAGTATAATCGGTATAACTATGGATTTAAAGGCTAAAATCAGGATGCTGCCTATGACTGCAATGGATATGAGGGTTATATTCTTGTAGTCCTTGGATGTGACCTCTGCCAAATCCGCATATATGACTGATTCCCCAGTCAGATACCATTCGTCATAGCTCTCTCCCAACTTTTCCCTTATACCCTCTATAGCCTCCTTGACCTCCTCACCTTCCATGGCCAGGCCCAGGTTTATGTTTATAAGGGAAAAGTTTTCACCTTGAAAGTTTTCTAATATATCCTCAGGTATAAATTCCTCAGCCATCTCAAGGTCTAGCAAGGAGTATAGTCCCTTTACATCGGTTACTCCTCCTATGTCTCTTAGCTCTTCTATCATATTAAATTCTCTGACCTTATCCCCCTTGGGTACAAGAGCTGCCAACTGATTCTTATTTTGAAATAGCCTGTCTATTTCCCTGTTGCCTATATTGGACCTAAAGGTCTTTGGCAAAACCCTTTCATTGGAATAATAGTAGTTTACCTGCGACTGACCTAGAAAGGAAGGCAGGCTCAGGACTAAGGCCACTATCAAAAACAAGTGCCCATATTTTACTATGATGGAGGAGGACCTCCTGAAGCTAGGTAGAAAAATCCTATGCTGATACTTTTCAATCAGCCTATCTGACATTAGGACCAGGACTGGCAGCAAGGTCACGACGGATACTAGACTAAATAGTACTCCCTTAGCCAAGACAAGCCCTATGTCCTTACCTATGCCGTATTTCATAAAGGTCAGGGCCAGGAAACCGCCCACTGTCGTAAGAGAAGAGGAAAGCACAGAAATAAATGTGTTTCCTATGGCCGATATCATGGCCTTATCCTTGTCTCCAAAGTACTTCTTTTCCTCTATATATCTATGGATTAGGAATATTGAGTAGTCCATAGATACTGCCAATTGGATTATACTGGCTACAGAATCGGTGTTAAAGGACACACTGGGAAATATTATATTGGTCCCCTTGTTCAATATGATGGCGACCCCAATAGATATAAAAAATAGTATGGGCTCTACAAAGGACTCCATGGACAGAAAGAGTATTATAAATATGATAATAAAGGCTATTATGGAATAATATATCATTTCCTTTGAGGTGATTTTCTGCATATCGTGGGATATGGCTGCCGGCCCACCTATTATTCCTTCATCTCCTATATAGTCTAGGACCTTCTCCATGGAGTCTACCGTTGCCATGGAGTCGTCAGCCCCTACAAACTGGATTTGCAGGAGGTTGGCTCCATCCCTCAAAAATTCATCTTTTACCCTCTCATCCATAAATTCCTCCGGTATGAAGATATCCTCCGCTGCTCCCAGCCAGACGAGGTCTTTGACACCTTCTATGGACCTTAGGCCTTCTACCAGCTCTTCAAGCTCTAAAAAACTCTTATCCCTCACAAGCAGGTATCCAAGCCCTGAAATTCCAAATTCCTCTTGGAGAATCTCCCTGCCCTTTATGGAATTTAGTTGACCTGGCAGATAGCTGCTAAGGTCATAATTTATATCTACAAGCTGGCTTCCAATAAAGGAAAAACCTATTAGGACTATATAGATAAATAGTATGGTTTTTTTATGATAGACTATGAATTTACTAAAACTCTCCATATATTTCCCCCCACAAAAAAATGTATTTAAACGCATGATTAAAACATTGGTTTAAATACATTCTAATATTATTACTGCAAAAAATCAATCTATATTTAAAATCGAGTCCACCAGACAGTTTATGTACCCTATTCTCTCCTCTTTCTTGTTAAAATCTACTAGATTTCCCTCTACATTGGATACCATAGGCAGCAGTTGGAATATAATTGGGCCTATGACCCCCGAAAACAATTGGACATACCTGTAATTTAAGGTATTTGAATCCCCTATCCCTGTGATATTAGATATGATTTCCTGAACATTCTCCATTAGTTTCCTGTCGCTGAAAAATCTATTTATGATTTCAGGGTTGTAGTCCTTGTCCTCCAGCACTAGATTTGATACCAGAGTTATGAGGGCAGGCCACTTAAACATATATTCCATCAAGGTATTGGCCCAATTGACTAGCCTGTCCCTGGGACTGGAATCTGAATCCATGAGTATCTTGCTCTGTACTTCATATAGGATGCTGGAATAATGTTTTTCTACAGACCTCATTAAATTATTTTTACTCTTAAAATGGTAGTTTATAGCTGCTACGTTGACCCCGGCTGCCCTAGCAATTTCCCTAGTGGTAACCTCCCCTTTCAGGGGGAATAATTCAATAGCTGCTGTGAGAATTTTTTCCTCTGTATTTAAGTACTTATCCAACTTTACCACCCCAATATCTTAGCTCTTATTCCTTGCAGACATCTATCCACTTGCCCCTTGTCACCTTTTCCAAATAGTCTACATCAATTTTTATACATGTATTTGTATCTCCCCCTGCTGGATATACATGGTCGAATACCTTGAGGGAGCTATCTAGGTAAATATCCAGGGGCTTTGAAAGTCCAAAGGGGCAGACACCGCCTATGGGGTGACCCGTAGCCTCTTCTATATCTTCTGCCTTGATGAATCTGGCCTTTTCCTTAAAATAGTCCTTGAACTTTCTATTATCTATCTTGACATCTCCCTTGGCTACCACCAGTATGTCCCTTTCCTTGAGCCGTAGGGCCATGGTCTTGGCTATCCTTGCTTCCTCAACACCTAGGGACTGGGCAGCCAGCTCCACTGTAGCTGTGCTGGTATCTAGAACCACTAGCTCAATATCCAGTCCTTCCTCCTCTATTTGCCTTCTTACGCTCTCTATTGTCATCTCTATATCTCCTCCTGCCTACATATTATACCATATTTGTCCCTTCTTTTGCACCTGCTTCTAGGTAAAGCGGATAGGTCCCCAGTATCTTTAAGAAGCCTGTCTTATCTCCTATTCTCTGGATTACCTTCCCTACAATATGGTCCTTGGGGTTTCCTATTAGGTCGATAAAGAATATATACTGGCCTATTTCCATCTTTGCTGGCCTGGATTCTATCCTGGTCAAATTGATATCTTCTATTGCAAACTCCCTTAGAACTTCATATAGTGCCCCTGGCCTATCCCCCTTAAATGTAAATGCTATAGATGTCTTACAGGATTTACAGCTATTATTTATCTTACTGCTGATAACTATAAACCTAGTCTTATTTAGGGGATTGTCCTGTATATTGGATTTTAATAAATTCAGCTTGTAAATCTCCTTGGCCCTTCCATTGGCTATGGCACCATAGGCCTCACCCTTTTCCCTTGCCAGTTTGCAGGCAAGGGATGTGCTTTCACAGGGGATAAAGACCGCATTTGGCATGGACAATCTAAGTGATTCCCTGCACTGCTCTATTGCCTGAGGATGGGAATATATATAGGCAAGCTCTTTCAGCTCTCTGCCTATGCCGACTAAATTGTGGTTAATTGGCAGTATGTATTCCCCTACTATTTTTGACTTGTCAATATTTAAAAGCCAATCCATTACAGATGTTACTGCCCCTTCAGTTGAGTTTTCTATAGGCAAGATACCCCCGTCTATTTTTCCCTCCTCAACTGATTTCATTATTTGGTAAAAGCTATCCATGGGAATAAGTTTAGCCCCCTCATGGTAATACATGGCTGCTTCGTGACTATAGGAACCCTCTGGCCCCAAATACCCCAATTCCATAAAATCCCCCCTTATTTTTTTGCAAAATAACCTCTTTTAGAGCCAATTCCAAAAGAGGTTATTTAATATTATTCCTTAATTAAATCTTAAATCTGCTGATGCTTTCCTGCATTTCATTTGCAAACCTGGCAAGGCTTTCGCTTGCATTTGCAATCTCGGTTAGAGACGCTGACTGCTCCTCAGTTGAGGCAGAGGCCTCCTCGCTACCTGCTGCATTTTCCTCCGATATACTCGATAAAACTTCAATCGCCTCTATAACCTCATCTTTTTTGATATTCATTATTTCTCCTGATTGACTAAGGTTAGATATTAACTCCTCAATGTTTTCAATAGCCTGGGCTATGCCCATAAATTTAATATTGGTTTCCCCAACACTTTCTCTTTGCGATTGAACAGTGGCTGTCATTTCCTTCATAGTCTTTACTGCTGCCTGTGATTTTGAGGAAAGGTCATTTATGATTTCTGATATTTGTGCAGTAAACTTATCGGATTCTTCGGCAAGTTTTCTTATTTCATCGGCTACCACTGAAAAGCCCCTTCCCGACTCTCCTGCCCTTGCAGCCTCAATGGCAGCATTTAGGGCCAAAAGATTTGTCTGTTCTGCTATGCTCCTTATCATTTCACTGGCACCTTGTATCTTATTTGCACCCTCGTCTGTATCTAAGATCAAACTATTGATTTCAAGAGAAGCCTCTTCATTCTCCTTGGTTTTTTCCACCAGTGACTTTACTATTTCTAGTCCTTCATCCTTTAATTTATTTATTTCTCCTGCAGTATTGTTGAGGCCTTGCACATCCTCTTCGTTTTTTTCTATTAGCTCTCCCAATTCGTTGATACTTGTTGCACCATCCTCAGTATTTCTTGCTTGATGGTCAGCCCCTTGTGCTATATCCTGTATTACATGGGAAATTTCATCTGCCGCAGTTGACGACTGTTGGCTTATGGCCGTCAATTCCTCTGAAGAAGACGCGACATTCTGAGACATTTCGCCGATTTGCCTTATGAGCAAAATTATATTTTCCTGCATGGACGCCAAGGAATTTCCAATAATTCCTATCTCATCTTTTCTATGTAAATACTTTCTAAAATTATCTTCATCTCCAGAAGAAAAGTCATATCTGGAAAACTTGTCTATTTTCTTTGAATATTCAACGATGGGCTTTGATATCATAGAGCTAAAAAACATTGCCAAGATAGTCCCTATAAGCATAAAGACTAAGACTCCAAGCAATATAGTAAGTTTTAATTTACTTATACTGCTAAGCATATCACTTTCATATGCTCCTACTGCTAGTATCCATCCTGTACTAGGAACTATGTCCACGGCCATATACCTTTTCTCGCCCTTATATTCGTAAGAGACTACACCCCTATTTCCCATACCTAGTCCTTGGAAAGCCTGGGCCACATCTCCAAAATCCTCCTTATATTTCTCGTCAAATAAATTTCTCTGCTCCATTACGAAATCCTTATCTATATAGGCATAAAATGTGCCGTCTTCACCGAGAAGGTAGGCATAACCATTTTCTCCAAATCCTAGATTGCCTGTTATTTCACTTAAGGCCCCACCGTCCAGCCTTGCATTAAGGGCACCTACAATTTCTCCGTCTACTGTAATGGGTGATGCCAGCATGACCACAGCCTGATTTGTAACCAAACTTATCAATACATCTGAGATATTAACCTCTCCCTGAAAGGCCTTTTTTACATAATCTCTGTCCGATAAATCTGTTGTGCTGCCATCAGATACAAAATGTGCTATCCTATCCTTGCCTATTACACCAATCTCCAAATAGCCCTGCCTGTCCATTTCTGGTGCTAGGGATTGTCTTTGAATATTCCAATTCATACTTTTTGTAGTTTCCCTGTTTGATAATTCCTCAAACACCTTCATATCTCTTTCTATAGATGCTTCAATAATCTTAACTCCATCGGCAGCTGAATTAGTCAGCGATTCTATTGCCTGATTTACAAGTGCATCACTGCTTAGCCTTATGGATACAAAACCTAGCCCGATTGAACTCAAGAGAATCAGGACGGCCATCATTAATGTTACCTTTTTTGACAAATTAAAGTTCATATAAAAATCCCCCCATTAAATTTATGTCAGCACTGGCCTATTTTAATCTTTATATATTAAAGGTTTTCTTCCTTTTGGAAGTTCCAATTATCCACAATAATGGCGGATAAAATAGGACGATAGACCCAGCGTATCATATAATACCATAGATTTTTATAAAAATAAATGTTGAATAATACAGGTTTGCAGAATATGGAGGGCTTATACTTTTTTCTTGTAAATTGATCAAAAAACCGCAAGTCTGTAATTGCAAGTGATATGAAAATACCCCTTTTAAAATTGTAAAAATCACTTGCTAACATTTGAGTCTTTATGACATATTATGATGTTTATTTAGAATAAATTTATTTGATTAATTTTTAAATTAATGATAAATAAGGCTATTTTAATCATAATTATCGTAAGCCTAGGCCATTTTACTCCCTTAATCAGCTAAAGTATAGCTTGCTAAAACCTTCCTGTCCCAAAGTTTTAACAGCTAGTTTTTGTTCTTCCCTTGAATCAAAGGCTAATCTTACTGCTCCACCTTCACTTTGCCTTGAGTGAAGGATTTCTATTTCCTTGATATTGATATTTTGCTTCATCATTATATTGGCCAGCTCTGCTATGGCCCCAGGCTTATCCTCAATGGATACTGCTATTTCATACAGGGGCCTTATATAGTCAGGCTTTCCATAGGGCATACTGTCTCTTATTTTCTTGGCGTCTTTTAAATATCCCTCAATGTCCTTCGCTTCCCCCTTTTGTAAATGCCCTATGATGCTCCCAATCAATTCTTGAAAGGAGACTAAACTGTCGATTATTTCTATCCTATTTGACATCAGTATTTCCTTCCACATATGGGGGCTTCCTGAGGCAATCCTGGTAGTATCCTTAAATCCTCCCCCTACAAAGGGCAAGTAAGAGCTATTGTCATTTTGCCCCAAAAAGTTTACTAGAGACATGGCAATTACATGGGGCAGGTGGCTAATTCGTGATACTATCATATCGTGTTCACCTGGCGAAATCCTTAGACAAAAGGCCCCCAAACTGCCTACCATATCTTCAACCACCCTTATGGCATCTTCAGAGCTGTCCTCCTCATGGGTAATAAAGTAATAGGCGTTTTCATATAAAAATGGATCTGCAGCAGAAAATCCTCCCTTCTCCGAACCCGTCATGGGATGTCCGCCTACGAAGCTTATGTCTTTTGGAAAGATCTTTTTGGCCAATGCCACTGGTCCTGATTTTACGCTTCCCAAATCCGTAACTATTGATTTGGGTTTTAGCTGGCCTGAAATTTCCATAAATACCTTTTCATATTCACCGATAGGGCACCCCAATACTACTAAATCTGCGTCTCTTACCGCCTCTTTTGCATCTGTCGCCCCTGTGTCAATTGCCTTTGACCTAAGGGCTTTATTTATATTGTCTGTCGATATATCATAACCCGATATTATGCCCTCGTATCCCTTGTTTTTCAGGCCCAAGGCCAGGGATCCCCCCATTAGCCCAAGGCCAATAATGGCAATCTTGTGGATTTTTATCATCTATCTCCCACCTATCTATGTAAATTATCAACAATAATATATAATATTCTAAAGGCTGTCAAGGGAAAATGTTTTTAATAATTTTTATTTTACTGTTGACATATAGAATATTTTGGAATATACTTTAGGATAATTTACAATATTCAATTTTCCAAAAATACTTATGTGGGATGATGAAAATGTTGGACAAAAACTTCAATGCTGGAAAATTCTATTTTTATTTCTTTAACTTTAACTGGGGCTTTTATTTTTATAGCGCTGGTTATTTTGCATTAGGAAAATTATATAGGATTTTACCACATCGAAGATGGAATGTTTTTGCCGCCCCCCTTAGTGGGCCCAGCTATATTTAGTTTTATTCTTTTGTCTACAAGAGACTCTTCGTTGGGTCTCTTTTTTTATTTCAAAAAATGAAAGGAGTGTTGAGGATGGTAGTTATTATGAAGTCAGCTACACCTGAAGAAGAAATTGATAAGATGGAGAGGAGATTGGAAGGATTAGGTTGCAATCCCCATAAAACTCAAGGGGAAAATTACTGTATATTTGGGTTGGTAGGGGATACTACAAAGGTTGACATGAGACAAATAGAGGCCAATATCAATGTGGAAAGGGTCCTCAAGGTCCAGCATCCCTTTAAGTTGGCAAATAGGTTGTTTCACCCAGAAGATACCATTGTCGATGTTGGGGGTATAAAAATAGGGGGTGGAAATGTTTCCATCATGGCTGGACCCTGCTCTGTGGAAAACGAGGAACAGCTCATGTCCATAGCCAAGAGTGTAAAATCCCTAGGTGCCCATATCTTGAGAGGGGGAGCATATAAGCCTAGGACCTCACCCTACAGTTTTCAGGGTCTAGGGGAGGAGGGTCTCAAGCTGCTAAAGAAGGCAAAGGACGAGACTGGTATGCCCATAGTCACAGAGGCCATGTCCTTAGACGATTTTGATACTGTTGAAAGATATGCAGATATTATACAAATAGGGGCTAGAAATATGCAGAATTTCTCCCTCCTAAAAAGAGCTGGCAGGTCTGATAAGCCAATCCTCTTAAAGAGGGGCCTATCTGCCACCATTGAAGAATTTCTCATGTCCGCTGAATATATAATGGCAGAGGGCAATCAAAATGTTATACTATGTGAGAGGGGTATAAGGACCTTTGAGACCTATACCAGGAACACCTTAGATATAAGTGCAATTCCTGCTATTAAGGAACTCAGCCACCTGCCCATCATAGTTGATCCCAGCCATGCCTCGGGTCGCTGGGCCATGATTACCCCCCTGTCCAAGGCCGCCATTGCCGTAGGCACTGATGGACTCATGATTGAGGTACACAATGATCCTGAAAATGCCCTGTCAGATGGGGCCCAGTCCCTGAAGCCTGAGAGATTTGGACATCTGATGAATGAGATAAATAAGATAATGGCTATTCACTAAGAATGGAGGAGTATCATGCTTAGATATTTAACTGCTGGTGAGTCCCATGGTAAATCCCTGGTTGGCATCATTGAGGGCTTTCCCTCAAATGTAAGCATTGACGTAGAAGCTATAAACCTAGACCTTAAAAGGCGGCAATGGGGATATGGCAGGGGAAATAGAATGAAGATAGAAAGTGATGAAATCGAAATCCTGTCTGGTCTAAGGGGTGGCAGGAGCCTTGGCAGTCCCATAGCATTTTTAATCCGCAATAGGGACTATGAAAATTGGCAAAGATACATGGACCCCCTTGGCCCCATAGATGATGGAAGGGCTGTAACTAGGCCCAGACCAGGTCACGCTGACCTGACAGGTGCTTTGAAGTACAGGTTTGACGACATAAGAAATGTCCTGGAGAGGAGCAGTGCCCGGGAAACTGCAGTCAGAGTGGCCCTTGGCAGCATGGTAAAACAATTGATGGCGAACTTTGGTGTTGAGGTCATGAGCCATGTCCTTTCCGTAGGCAATGTAGTTCCCGGGGAGTCAAATGATTTAAATGAAATTAAAGATGCGGATAGGTCCCCAGTCAGGTGCATAGACAAGAAAAAGGAAGCCGAAATAATTGAAGCCATAGACAAGGCCAAGGAGACTGGCGACTCCCTGGGTGGACTATTTGAAGTCCGCATCCTGGGCCTACCCCCTGGACTTGGCAGCCATGTCCACTGGGATAGGAAGCTCGACGGGAGACTGGCCCAGGCCCTTATGAGCATACAGGCAATTAAGGCGGTGGAAATAGGAGATGGTATAGGGAATTCTTCCCTAGCAGGTTCCCAGGTCCACGATGAAATATTCTACAGCCAAGACAAGGGCTATTACAGGGAAAGCAATAGGGCAGGAGGTATTGAG
>JBBAEY010000027.1:0-24648 GCA_041655755.1 Tissierellaceae bacterium | reverse complement strand
CTTGGCAGCCCCATTGGCGCCTATCAGGGCTAGGAAATCCCCCTTCCTAACCACTAGGTTTACATTCTCTAGGACAGCCCTGCCATTATAGGCAAAGCTTAGGTCAATTACCTTGACTAGGTCATTTAATTCCATATCCTTCTCATTCAATCTTTCCCTCATCATTTCTATCCCTCTATTCCAAAGCAGTTTTTAGGTTTTCTAAGTTTTTTCTCATGACGGAAAAGTAGTCTTCTCCCGATTGTATTTGTTCCAAGCTTAGACCACCGGCCGGATTAAATACCAATAATCCTGCCCCTACCTCCTTGGCTATGGTCTCTGAAAACTTGGGGCTAGCCAGTTCCTCGAAAAATATATACCTTATATCCCTTTCCCTTACAAGGTCAACCAACTCTGCCATCTTTCTTGGAGACGGCTCTTCCTGAGGTGACAAGCCAGTGATGGGTATTTGATTGAGGCCGTATCTCTTGGCCAGGTATCCCACAGCAGCATGGGCCATGACCACGTCTTTTCTAGTGATATTTGCTAGACCATCCCTAAATTCCCTGTCTAATTCGTCTAGCTTATCCTCTAAGGACTCTAGATTGTCAGCATAGAACTCCCTATTTTCCTCATCTGATTCTCCTAGGATTTCAAATATCCTCTTGGAAAGCTCCTTAGCTATGATGGGATCTAACCATATATGAGGATCGTCGTTCTCCATCAAACCTTGGCCTGCCTTTAGGACCTTGAGACCCTTTGCCTCCAAATCGCCGCTAATCTTCTCCGCCCAAGGATCCATGGGCTCCCCTAAATATATGAATACATCCCCGTCCGACAGATTGGCTATTTGCTTGGGAGATGGCTCAAAATCATGGGGTTCCACTCCAGGAGGAACAATGTTCTCCACTATTAATTTGTCGCCTCCGATTTTCTTCGCAAAATCGTATATGGGGTAAAAGGTCGTGAAAACCCACACCCTTATATCCTCCTCACCCAAATCCTCAGTAGAAATATTGCCCCCCTTGCCGTCATAACCTACTGCAGCGACTACTATACTTATCCCTATAATT
Organism: Tissierellaceae bacterium; assembly: GCA_041655755.1. GTDB lineage: Bacteria > Bacillota > Clostridia > Tissierellales > Tissierellaceae > JAAYFT01. The sequence continues at coordinate 23,596 of JBBAEY010000027.1, read as the reverse complement.
ATAATCATTATAGCTCTTAGTTTACCTCTTACTTTCATATATATCCCTCCAATTGCAAGTTATTTGCATTTGCATTTACTATTATATAGTCTACCCTACTATATGTCAATTATTCTATGAATATTAAATTTGTGGAAAGTTCTTGACAAAATAGGAGTTTACAATTATTATTAAATCTAATGTGAATATTTTTTAATGTTTTCGATGCAGGGAGTAGTTGGGCCATACATTTTTTAGAGAGCCGGGTTAGGTGGAAGCCGGCAATGGAAAACCCAATGAAGAGGGCTGCTGAAATGGGTAGGACAAAGCCAATGCAAGTATCCCGCCCCGCAATCAAGGCGTTATTTGACCTGAGTTGTAATCTAGGTGACTAGCTTGCAATTAGAGTGGCACCACGGGTATATTACTCGTCTCTTTCCTAGAGGCGGGTTTTTTTATTATAAAATATATGGGAGTGAAGGATTTGAATATTATTAAATTACTTATTAAGTACAGGTACTACTATTTGGTTGGCATCAAGATTACCTTGGTCTTATCATTTTTATCCTTGATTATTGGAAGCACCTTGGGGTCCCTGCTCAGCCTCTTTAAACTGTCAAAATACAGGCTGCCAAAGGCCCTGTCAACTATCTATATAGAGGTGGTACGGGGAACCCCCATGATGGTACAGATTGCTCTGGTCTACTTTGGCAGCTATGTAATGATAGGAATGGACATAAGCGGTTTTGCCGCTGCCCTCATTGCAGTATCCCTAAATAGTGCTGCCTATGTAGCAGAAATTATCCGCTCGGGCATACAGTCCATAGACAAGGGGCAGACTGAAGCCAGTAGGAGCCTAGGTATTACCCAAGGTCAGACCATGAGGTATATTATACTGCCCCAGGCCGTAAAGAATATATTGCCAGCCCTGGGAAATGAATTTGTAACCCTGATAAAGGAAACTTCAGTAGCTTCAACTATCGGTGTGGCTGACCTAATGTATGCTTCAAAAATAGTGCAGAGCAATAGCTTCCAGCCCTTTAATCCCTTGATTATAGTTGCAATAATATATTTCATCTTTACCTTTAGCCTGTCACAGTTGATTGGCCTACTTGAAAGGAGATTGTCCCATAATGATTAAAATAGAAAATTTGAACAAGTATTTTGGAGATAAGCATATATTAAAGGATATTAATCTGGAAATAGGAGATGGGGAGGTCATTGGTCTCATTGGCCCCTCTGGCTCTGGCAAGAGTACCTTGATTAGGTGCATGAATTTTTTAGAGTTGCCAAGCTCTGGAAATGTATATATTGACGGTAAGAATATGGCAAAACTGGGCAAGGAAATTGACAAGGCTAGACAACATATAGGCATGGTGTTTCAACATTTCCACCTCTTTCCCCACAAGACGGTCCTAGAAAATATTACCCTAGCCCCCATACTAACGGGCAGGCTATCAAAGAACCAGGCAGAAGAGAAGGCCCTGGAATTGCTTGAGACTATGGACTTGTTGGACAAGAAAGAGGTATATCCCGACTCCTTGTCTGGCGGGCAAAAACAGAGAATTGCCATAGCCAGATCCCTAGCCATGGACCCTAAGATAATGTTGTTTGACGAGGTTACATCAGCCCTGGACCCTGAAATGGTGGGGGAGGTCCTGAATGTAATGAAGGGACTAGCCAGTACTGGTATGACCATGATAGTAGTCACCCATGAAATGGCCTTTGCAAAGCAGGTAGCTGATAGGGTCATATTTATGAGTGATGGGGAGATTGTAGAGGTAAATACTGCTGTTGAACTATTTGAAAACCCACAAAACTTGCGGACCAAAGAGTTCCTGTCAAAGGTTTTAGAATACTAGACCCACTATATAGTGGGTCTAGTTTTTCTTTAATCTATGCTCTCTTCACTTAAGGTCTGGGCTTCTAGGAACCATTCCTCTATAAGGCCCTTGTCCTTCATTTCATCAATTAACATATTCATGTACTCGACCAGCTCGTCATTGCCTTTTTGTGTCGCTATGGCAGTGCCCTCTGATAGGTTTTTTATGACCAGGCCTTCAGCTACTATTATGTCCTCATTTACCTTGGCAAAAGATGAGGTAACTACTGATTCCATAAGTACGCAATCTACCTTGCCAGTCTTTAGATTCATTATGGCATCTGAATTTGTACCAAAGCTTTTGACAACTGCATCTTCTACGCCATTGGCTACTTCTTCCTGGGTGGTGCCAAGCTGGACACCTATGGTCTTGCCTATTAAATCCCCTTCAGTCTTGAACTCCCTTGTATCGTCTTTCTTTACTAGGACAGCTATGTCAGCCTCATAGTAGATGTCGGAGAAATTGGCTTCTTCAAGCCTTTCTGGCGTTGGATTCATGGCAGCGACTATTATGTCAATCATTTCAGAGCCTACAGCCCCCAAAAGATTGCTAAAATCCATGTCCTTTATCTCCAGTTCAACTCCCAAGTCCTTAGCTATATACTTTGCTATGGAAATATCCAAGCCAACTATTTCGTCTTTGCCATCAATCATGGCGTGAAATTCAAAGGGTGGATAATCTGCATTGGTTCCCATTGTTAACTTGCCTTTTTGTTTAATCTTTTCTATAGGTGAAAGTTCTTCCCCATTGGAGGCTTCCAGGTTACTAGGCTCTTCCACATCTACTTTGGCCTCTTCCTTCACTGGCTCTCCACCACATGCTGTAAGCACAAGACCCATCAATAAAACTGCTACTAATAAAAATACTATGTTTTTCTTCATAATTTCCTCCTTAAATTTTGTATTTGGTCTGCAAGATACACGTTAGAATACAAAAAGACCCGCCTCATATAAGAGACGAGTCATGACCCGCGGTGCCACTCTAATTGTACTTTAACTATGTAAAATTACAACTCGAATCAAGTAACGCTTTGAATGCGTAATGGGATACTTGCCTAGGCTTTGTCCCATTAATCTCTGCAACTCTCTTCACCATACCTTCAATCTCCTGGCTCTCATCTCCCCCAGTTCTCTGTACAATCTAATGATATAGCTACTCTTTGCTTCTTGGATTTTTTTATATTGTTTTTAATCATACTCCCTATTTTCATTCTTGTCAAGTGAAATTTGAAAAATTATCTTACGGATTTAATAAATTCCACTATTTCTTTTATAGATTATGGTTTATAGTCATAGGTAAATCCTTCTCCAAGTACCTCTGACATTTCAGCCACCATTACAAAAGCATAGGGGTCAATATCCTTGACCATTTCTTTTACCCTTGTAAATTGTGCCCTGGGTACAACGCAAAGAAGTACATCCTTATTCTCCTTGGAGTACATGCCCTTTCCTTTTAACAAGGTCACTCCTCGATCTAATTCAATTAGTAGGCCTTCACTTATCTCATGGGATTTTTCGGAGATAATAAAAAACCCCTTTTCATAATTTATGCCTTCCAAAATTATATCCACTACCTTCATGGTTACAAACATGGCTATAACAGAGTATAGGGAGATTTCTATCTGCCTTTCAATCACACCTGCAAATGCTACTACAAATAGGTCTATGGCAGTCATGAATCCTACCATGCTCAGGGCCTGAAACTTGTTGTTTAATATGGCTGCTGCCAGGTCAGTTCCACCAGTTGTACCGCCAAATTTAAATACTAGGCCAAGACCGATACCTCCCAAGAGGCCCCCAAAAATTGAGGACAACAATAAATCATGCGTCAACACTAGGGGAGGAAGTATTTTTAGGAAAAGGGATAGTGCCAATGTTGAAAACAAGGTCTTTGCGGCTGTTTCCTTTCCCAAAATCTTAAATCCTAATATAAACAAGGGTATATTTAAGGCCAAATTCGTCACGTAAATTGGTATACTTCCTATCTTCTCTATAACTACTGCAAAGCCCGTGACCCCACCCGGTGCTATGGTATTTGGGGCTAAAAAATAAACAAGTGCCATTGCCATAATTAATGAGCCTATGGCTATTAGTAAATAACTATATAGGGTCCTATACCATTTCTCTTTGTGTTTCATCCAATACACTTCCTTCCACTCTACTGTCTTTATGTGCCAGGGGGGACGGTTCTCGGTGGCACATTTTCTTGATCACTTAACTGGCAATCTCCACTAAAACTTATACCACCTAGTCTCAAAGTCAGTGTAATATTTTACTCCGTCATTTCCACCTGATAGAGTTTCTGTAATTATATTTGCCTTTCTTGAGCATTCTTGGTGTAATTCCTCAGTTCCAAGAGCCTCAAATTCATTAGCAAGTTTCATGTATAATCCACCTATATAGCTTAAATCTTCTTCCTTATGCCATTTGGTAAATTGGTTTTCGAGAATTTCAAATGCATTTTTATACGATTCCATTGCCCCTTGTATATCTCCAGCTTCTAGCTCTTCAGTGCCATTGTCCATATTGTTTTTAAAAAGCAAGTGATTCCAAAAACCAGATCCTGAAACATAATCATGGCTATGAGCATCATTAATGGTATTTTGTAATTCCTTGATTTCATTTGCCTTTCTCTCGTATAACCCTTGCTTTTCAAAGTCTCCCAGTATTTCATATATATTCGCTATAATTTCATATAGCTTTGTGAGTTTATCAAGTTCAAAAAATAAAATTTGATATGCTTTTTTTGCTAAGATTTCATGTTCTTCTGCTGCCATATTGTAATATTCTAAAGATTTGTGATAATCTTTTAGTTCTTTGTACACATTTCCGATTTGTACATAGATAAATTTCTTCCCGAGATCATCTTCTCCCCATTCATCATATACCTTAACATTTTCATTATAATACTCCAGAGCCTTGTCATACTTTTGAGTTTTTTCAAATACTTGACCAATAAAATATGGTAGGGCTCTTAGGTCAACTATAGAAGTTTCAGTCCTATATACAATGGCTATATGCCTACTACTTTCCATGGCTTGAATTAATACATCGAGTAAAATATTTACCTCAGCGGATTCAAGTTCAAACAAAAAAATAAATTGAAAACGAACTATATTTATTATCCTTTCAACAGCTACTGGTGTATCATAAGATTTCAGTAGTTCAATTAACCACTTTCCTTTATCTTGTAAGCTAACATCGTAAAAGCCTTTGGCATAAGAAAAATCCATATCATATGTATAATTAAGGCTCAAGTTATAGTCTTCAAGCTTTTTTAACAAATCATTTTTCTTGTCTAATTTCCATGCTAGCCAAGTAAATTCATCTTTGAATACCGGTTCATTATCATATAGGGTCTTTAAATGGCTAAAGATTTCTTCTTGAATTTCTTTGAGTTCTGCTTCCCTTATATTTTTTAATATACCTAACCTAAAGCTTTCATTTGTGAAATTGATTCGTCCATCATTTAACTGGTAGAAGTACTGATCCATATATCTATGGAACACATAGAAGTCAATACTTACATATTCTTTACCTGTTTGCCTAAATATATTTTGCAAATCGCTCTCCCTTAGGCCGCGACGAGATACAGCTATAAGCTTTAATATTTCCCTACATTGCTTGCTGTTTATCCTATCTGCTGCTTCTATCATTACCTCAGCACTTAGACCACTTACATCCTTGGATGCTCCCTTAACTAGGTCTAGCATAAAACTAATTTGTCCCTGTAATCCATCTCCAAGGCGTACAATTTCTTTAAAGTCTTCCCTATCTAACATAAGCATACGCTGGTACATTAAGGATAAGTAGAAAGGATTCTTTGCCTCCTCTAATGAAATTATCTTATCCTTAACCTCTAACGCTAATTCTTTTCTATATTCTAGGGATTCTAGTTTTTCAATAACTAATTTTCTTTCATCTTGTCCTATCTCTTCAAGTATATAGCTAGTTTGCCTAATCCTCTCATTAAGTTTTGAGGAAATCTCTAAGTCCTCATCTCCTAAAGATATAACAAATACAATATTATTAGATAACTTACCTAACAGCCTCTTAAGAGAATCTTTAAAGTTTTCAAAATCATTTAAACGTTCAGCGCCATCGATAAAGACTATAATTGGCTCTGTAAATTTATCCTTGCATTCATATATTAGTTCCCTTAGTATTGTTATCCAGTCCTTGGAAAGAGTGCCAGGCCTATACTCTGGCCCGTCATCAATGGTATATTTTGCTTTCCCCAAAAATCCTTCTAAAGCAAATGCAAGTTGCCTCAAAACATCTAGATTATAGGTAGTGATTGAGTCTTGTCCACATACGATTGGCACAGCTTTAGCTCTAGCCTCCTCAAGCTTTGCCCTTAATTTAGCTATCATGGTGGTTTTCCCAAAACCCATCTCTCCCCTTATGGTAACTAACTTTGTAGTTTGAGAGAGAATTTTGTTTTCAATTTCATTGGCAAGATCTTTTCGTGCAGAAAATAATCTTAATTTTTGTTTAAACAATAGATTTGTTCTAACCATAGCTTGCTCCTGCCAACTTAATCGTTTCACATCTTTAAAATCCTTGTCTATTAAATCTTTAAGGTCCTTTATTATCTGTTCTTTAAGTTTCTCCAGGCCACTTATCTGGTTTTTCTTTTCATCCCAATATACATTATAATTTTTTGGCTTGGCCCCACCATTAACGATGCGAGCTTTTAGTGCATCTAGTCTTTTTTTGTGTACTTCGCTTTCACTTGAAAATAGGTCTTTATATTCCTCTTCAAGACCCTCTGTATTAAAGGGTTCGCGAAAATAAAACAAGCAATGATCTATAAGACCTAGGTCGTGTAATGCCCCATATTCAATTTCCAAGGCGGTAACGCTTTTTTTGTCCACCGCAAGATAGGAAAGTTCCCCATCCTTCTCCTTCAGAGCATTTTTTATTAGACTTTCTTCAGGAATCCAACCATATCTATCCCCTAAAAAAGCAATAAAGTAGGGTTTTGATTTATCTATCTCATCTAGGCAAACAGATAAGATTTTACGGCTACTTTCCTCACCTTCCAAGGCCTCTGTATTGATTCCCCAACGCAAATCAATAAAGGATACCTCCTCCCCATAGGCTCGCATATGTTCCCTAATTTCAGGTAGGACATATATGTTGAGCATATCCCTCTCTGCTTGCATATCCTTAAAGGTACTTGAAACAAAAATTGATATCATACAAATCTCCTCCTAGGAATATTACTTTAATTTATATAGACACTTACTGATAAGGCCTAGGGTATCCGTGAATTCCCTGAGTGGTGCCCTATCTTTTTCGATAATTTTCATGCAGAATTTGGACCACCTTCTCTAAGTCTGGAAATGCTTCTTTCAAATCAGGTAATTTTATAATGTATCAATTTTTCCTTTTAAAAATTTCTCGGTAACCCCCTCCTTTAATCTTCAATAACTTTCCTAAGCAAGAGCCCCTTCCCAAAGGCCCCTCTTCTTTCATTTTTCTCATTTCTAATATCTTCGAATTCTTCCAAGGCAATATCTTTATGGTCTAGTATTGCATAGACAACTTCCACTAAATCAGCCAATTCTTCTATGTCTCCACTTTCCTGAAATTCTGCTAATTCTTCTAAAAGTTTTCTATTAAGTAGATCAAGCAGGTCTTGCCCTTTGGCTTCTTCTACCAGGGCCCTCTTGCCAGATTCTTCTATAATTTCGGGAATCCTGTCCCTAATCAGTTTATTTTATATTATTTCTTTCATTTTAGATACCACCTCTTCTAGATATTTCCCCTACTATACCTATATCCATTATACCTTTTCCTTAGCTTAAATTCAGCAATTATGTAACAAATTTATCCCTATACTTAGTCTCCATTTAAAAAACACCAAGGGGCCTTTTCTATTAACAGTAAACCTGAATTATTCATGTGCCAGGGGGGACGGTTCTCGGTGGCATATTTTAAATAAAATACACCCGTCTGGGTATATTTATTTGCCCTTTTCTATACCTTTTTCCATACCTTCCTTAAGAAGCTGCTCTGCTATTGTCATAATCTCCTAGCTCCTTTCTAAAGAGATGTTTTTTACTGCCTTGTAGATATCTTTTATTGTGATATCCTGTCTTACATTCATTATATATCTTACAAATATTTCAAAATAATCTATTCCTTTGTCTTGACTTTCTAGCTTTTCAATAGCTATTATGGGTTTTATTAATACTTCTACTAGACGACAAAATTTACAGATCTAATCCATTCAGTATATCCCTTAGCTCCCTAATCTCATCCACGGTAAATGTGACACCCTTCCCCATCTTTAAATGTTCTGGATCCCATTCCCTAATATCATATTTTGCAGGATAATTATTCCATGCTACCAAGTTTATCTCCTTGGTCCATCCCCTTGCAGACTCTGATAGTATTCCTAGACTTTCCTTTATTTCAAATTTTATTTCTGCCATTTATATCTTCCTCCCTTTATTTGTCTTTAGGATATTTAAGGGCATTTTTCTCCATCTTATCCTCAATTGCTCCTGATATATCTATATCCAATTGATTTGCTAATGATATGCTATATATTATAACATCTGCTAATTCCTCTTGTAAATGAATTGCTTCGTCAGAATTATTTATATCCCATGATTCTTCCAAAGATAACCACTGGAATATTTCCATTAATTCGCTTGCCTCAATAGCTATGCTCATGGATAAGTTCTTTGGATTATGAAATTCCCCCCATTTTCTTTCTTTTACAAATACAGCTATCTTGTCCTTAATCTCTTGAATAGTAATTGTCTGATCCATATTTGCTCCTTTCTAATGATTTGTTGTAGATACTAATCCAGAAAATAATTATTTCTTTCCTATTGAGATTTTCTGCTCATACCCTGATACCAATATAGTAGGTAAAATAGTAACATTACAATGACTGTGATACTTGATAGTCTGTACATCATCTCATAGCCCATTTTCTCCCCCAGGCTGCCAAGGACTGCAGAGCCTACACCTATGCCTATATCAAAGGCAGAAAAAAATGTCCCATTGGCTGCCCCTCTTCTTTCTGGTGCTGCCATATTTACTGCCCAAGCCAATAAGGAAGGCTGGACTGTGCCAAAACCAATACCATAAGCCATGGCAGACAATATAAGCATGGGTGTGGACTTTACATAGGACAATAAAAGTACCCCTAGGAAAGAAAATAATATCCCAGGTACTAAAACCCAAAAGTGTCCCTTGCTGTCGAATACCTTTCCAGAAAAGGGACGTATTAGAAACATAAATACTGCATTTATAGTGAAGAACCAACCTACATTTCCTATCCCCACTTCATCCCCATATAGGGTTATAAAACTGGTTATTCCACCATAGGTAAGCCCCAAAATCAACACCAAAAATGAAGGAAATAGGGCTGTCTTCTCTACCAATCTCGAGGCCAAGGAGTCTCCCCTGCTTTTGATCTCAATCTTTGGAATCTTTACAAAATAAATAAGTACTAGACCCAGTAGGGTAAATATAGTTGCTACATTGAACATGCCGGTAAAATCTTTTGCCTGAATCAATATAATGCCTAATGGTGGTCCTATAGACATGGCAATGGTACCTGAGGATGCAAAGTAACCCAATCCCTCACCCCTACGACTTATGGGAACTAAATCTGATGATATGGTCCCATAGGTTGTGGTGGTTATGCCCCAGCCAAACCCATGCACAAAACGAATTACCATTATGGTAAATATAGTAGCAGCCCAAGCAAAGCTCTTTATAGCCACTATGGATATGAGAATCCCTATGATTGTTAGCTTCTTTTTATCCCCCTTCTCTAGCAGTATCCCTGAAAATGGCCTTATGACTATGGCTGATATTGCCAGTACTGTGGTTACCATACCCACATCCGCATTGCTACCCCCAGTGGCAAATACATAATAAGGCAATGTGGTTAGTAGCATATAAAAGGCAATGTATACCAGAAGGTTAGATATTAACAATAGGGTGTAGTCCTTGGTCCACAGCCCATTGGGACGATTTGTTATTTTCCTATCCATCTTTTCACTCCTCTATGTACTATTACCCAAGATATTCGTTTTTATATCTTTTTATCAGTCCTCTTTTAATTTCTTATTTAAGCTTAGCAAATTGTAGGAAATAATTTCTCAATAATGAGCCACCGAGAACCGTCCCCGGTGGCTCATGCGTTCAGTATTTGTTCAGCTTGCTATGTTATAATGCTGTACTATTAAGTTAAAGGACTGATGATGATGAAAATATTTAAAAGAATTATCCTTCTTAATATTTTATTTATCTTTCTTATTAATCTATTTACTTTCTCATATGCAGATAATCTTGGGATAAACCTATCTAAAGAAGAACAAGAATTTATAGCTAATAATCCTGTAATTCATCTAGGCGTCGATCCCAAATTTGTACCCTTTGAGTTTTTTAATGAAAAAGATGAGTACGTAGGAATTGCTGCCGATTATTTAAAATTAATTTCTGAATTCACTGGACTTAAATTCGAGATAGAAAAAGGGCTTACATGGAATGGGGCCTATGATAAGGTCTTAAATGGGGAATTAGATGCTCTCCCAGCCATTGGTATAAATCCCGAAAGGGAAAAGATATTCATATTTTCTGAGCCCTACTATAGTTTTAAAAGGGTGGTAGCCATTAAAGGCGACAATAAAATGATTTCTGGAATGGAGGATTTAAAGGGCCTTACAGTAGCTGTGCAAAAAACAGTTCGCACCACGGTTATTTACTGGATTTTGGCGATATAAATATTTCCTTATATGACAGTGTGGAGTCAGCACTCGTATCTGTATCCACTGGAGAGGAACTAGCCTATGTTGGCAATCTAGCCACAGTAGACTATCTAATTCATGCCAATGGGATAACAAATTTGAGATTAATATCTTTTGAAGCAGAAAAGGACCAAGCCCTTCATTTTGCAACACATAAGGACAAGCCTGAATTGATTAGTATATTCAACAAGGCCTTAGATGCGATTACTGAAGAAGAAAAAGCAAAAATCAGAAGCAAGTGGATTAACTTAGATACAAGATTTGACAAGGCGGTTATAATACAGACAATTATTAAAACCCTTTCTATTTCCGCCCTAGTTCTGCTTATTTCTCTTTTATGGATTATTCAATTGAGAAAAGAAATCGTCAGAAGGAAGAAAATCCAATCGCAACTGGAACTAGCAAACCTAGAACTAGAAAAAATCTCAATGGTCGATGGTCTTACTGGTATTTCCAATAGGAGGTATTTCGACAGTTTTATGGATGCTATATGGGATATTAACAAAAGGGAAGACTTTCCACTATCTGTGATTATGATTGATATTGACCATTTTAAGAGCTTTAACGATACCTTTGGCCACCTCAATGGCGATATTTGTTTGAAAACTGTAGCTAATACAATAAAGGATACAGTTGGACGGCCCGGGGACCTGGTAGCCCGTTTTGGCGGAGAGGAGTTTATTGTTCTATTATCCAATACAGACTGCAAAGGTGCTACATATGTTGCAGAAAAAATAAGGAAGGCCATTGAAGGGGAAATTATTGAATTGGAGGACGCTCTGACATCTGTTACAGTAAGCCTTGGTGTATCCTTTATTGACGAAATAGGTGAGAAAGTTCCAGAGGACCTAATTGCTAAGGCTGATGAGGCACTATACAGGGCTAAAGATTCTGGCAGAAATAGAGTCGAACTCTCATGTGATTAAATTAATAAACAAACTACTACCACCCAAGATATTAGTCATAGTATATCTTATGGAAAAAGGCCCTGATAATCAGGGCCTTTTCCAAAGCTAAAAGCTTTGAGATATTATTCTTCTCCAAGATATGCCTTTCTGACCCTGTCATCGTGCAGCAAATCTCCTGCCTTGCCTGTAAAGAGTATCTGGCCTGTTTCTATTACATAGCCCCTATTGGCGGTTTGCAGTGCGATGTTTGCATTTTGTTCGACTAGCAAGACTGTCAACCCACTTTTTTGGTTTATTTCCTTAATAGCTTGAAAAATCTCCTCTATAACAATAGGCGCTAGGCCCATGGAGGGTTCATCCAACATCAGCAGCTCTGGGTCAGACAATAGGGCCCTGCCAATGGCCAGCATTTGTTGTTCTCCTCCGCTCAATGTACCACCATATTGTTTGGTCCTCTCCTTTAACCTGGGAAATAGGTTGTAAACATATTGGAGATCTTTTTCAATCTTCTCATTGTCTTTTCTCAGATATGCCCCCATCAATAGGTTTTCCTCCACAGATAGGGCTGTAAATATCCTTCTACCTTCCGGTACCTGTACCAGTCTCAATCCAACTATTCTTTCTGCACTTAGGTCGTTGATTTCTTGTCCCTTGTAGCTGATGCTTCCACTCGATTTAATCAGGTTTGATATTGCCCTGAGTGTGCTGGTCTTGCCAGCTCCATTGCTTCCAATTAGGGTTATTATTTCCCCTTTTTCTATCTGAAAATCTAATCCTTTTAGGGCATGGATACCTCCATAGTACACGTGCAAGTCTTTCACCTTTAGCATTATTTATTACCTCCCTTTCCAAGGTAGGCTGCTATTACTTTTTCGTTAGCTTGTATTTCCTTGGGCAGTCCTTCCGCTATCTTGTTGCCATATTCCAACACATATATCCTATCTGATATGCCCATTACAAGTTTCATGTCGTGCTCTATGACTAAAATTGTATATCCCCTATCCCTTATTTTCTTGATTAAGTTTGTCATTTCTATCTTTTCACCTGTATTCATACCAGCAGCAGGCTCATCCAAGAGTAGGAGCTTGGGGTCTGTAGCCAAGGCCCTTGCGACCTCTACCCTTCTTTGGTATCCATAGGGTAGGCTTACGGCGATTTCATCTTTCAAATGGGTCAATTCCAGAAAATCCAATATATGCATGACTTTCTCCTCAACTATCTTTTCCTCTCTTGCCAGTTTTGGTGTCTTTAGTATAGTCGCCAAGAGATTTGAAGAAGTCCTACAATACTGTCCTACCATGACATTTTCCAAGACGGTCATACTGCTAAAGAGCCTTATGTTTTGAAAGGTTCTCCCAATGCCTAATTTTGTTATTTCTGAGGGCCTTGATTTCCTTATGGCTTCACCTAGAAATTTCACTTCTCCTGAAGTCGGAGGATATATGCCAGTTACTACATTGAAAAAGGTGGTCTTACCAGCTCCATTGGGTCCAATTAAGCTTACTATTTCACCCTCATCAATGTGAAAATCCACATTGTTTACGGCAACTAATCCACCAAAGGCCTTAGTTACCTGATTGGCTACTAGAATTTCCATTTGCTCCACCTCCCTTTAGGCTTGCCATGCTAATAATTCCCTGTGGCCTTACAATCATCATCATAGCCAGCAAAATACCATAAATTGCATATCTATAGGTTGATATTCCCCTCAGGGCCTCAGGTAAGATAGCCAGTACTGTAGCCCCTACAATTACTCCCGGTATGCTTCCTACTCCCCCCAAAACCACCATGGTTAGGATTACCACCGATTCCATATAAGTAAAATTATCTGGATTTACATAATGAATAAATGAAGCAAATATCCCCCCTACTATTCCTGCTATGGCTGCACCAAGTACAAATGCCAATATCTTTAAAAAGGTTGGATTTACACCCATTGCCTCGGCTGCCACCTCATCGTCTCTTATTGCAATTAGGCCCCTTCCCAATCGTGAGTTTAGTAGCCTGTGAGATATAAAGATGGTCATAAGGGCCAGTACATACAAGATATAAAAGTATCCTGTATTAGTCCTTATTGTGTAGCCAAATATACTAGGGGAGGGAATCCCCGGAATCCCGGCTGGCCCCCTTGTAAATGAGGTCCAGTTTATCAAAATCAGCCTTAAAATCTCTCCAAATCCTATTGTCGTTATGGCCAAATAATCTCCTTTTAATCTCAATGTCGGTACTCCCAGCAACAAACCAAATATTGCTGCCACTAGGGCACTGAATATAAGGGAAATCCAAAAAGGTACATTGTAATTAACCGTTAGTATAGCAGTGGTATAGGCTCCCACAGCATAAAATGCCGAGTGACCCATGGAAAGTTGCCCTGCAAATCCCAATACAAAATTTAGACTGAGGGCCAAGACTATATAGATTAAGACCAATATACTAGTTCTTAGTGCATAGGTGTTCTTTGATAAAAGAAGGGGAATAAATCCCGTAAATACGATAAATCCAATTAGGACAATTTTTCTTTTTCTAGAATCCATTTCTAGGAACTTTTTTGTTCCTATATCAAATACTTTGGATAATATGATAATCCCTACATATAGTATTCCTGAATACAGTATTAAGTTTAGCAGTACCTTTGTAATCCTACTCATATTTACCACCCCCTATATCTTTTCTTTTATGCCTCTCCCCAGAAGTCCCTCTGGTTTTAAGAGTAATATTATTATTAAAATCACAAAAGCTATGGCATCCCTGTAGCCAGAAGATATATATGCTGCCCCTAGGCTTTCAGATATTCCCATAATTAACCCACCTAACATGGCACCTGGAATACTTCCAATTCCTCCAATGACTGCTGCTATAAATGCTTTTAGTCCAGGTACAAAACCCATCATGGGGTATACAGCCTTGTAGTACATTCCTACTAGTGTGCCTGCAGCGGCACCAAGGCCTGAGCCTAGGGCAAAGGTCAGATATACTATCCTATTTGTATTAATTCCCATGAGTTTTGAAACATCCATATCTTGCGATACACATCTCATTGCCCTGCCCAACTTTGTATATTGAACTACATAGGTCAATATGCCAACTAGAACTACTGTAGCCCCCAAAATAATCAATTGAAGGGAGCTAATTCTAATTCCTATGAAACTGTAGATTCGATTGTTTATGACACTTGGAAATGACTGAGTTTCCGGCCCCCACAAGAGCATGGCGAAGTTCTCCAAAAATATTGCAATACCTATGGCTGATAAAAACAAGTTAATCCTAGGAGCCTTAAAGACAGGGCTATAGGCAAACTTAGCTATCAAAATTCCAAATATTGCTGCACCAAACATGCCGAACAAAAATGAAAGCAAAATAGGCATATTAAATAATGTTAATCCCGTATATGTTAAAAAAGCACCTATCATATATAAATCCCCATGGGCAAAATTAATCAACCTAATGATGCCATAGACCATTGTAAATCCAATGGCTGTAAGAGCATAGATACTGCCTAGTGCAATGCCATTACTTAATTGCTCCATAAACATATGGATCACGCTCCTTATATAATTCTATGGGGCCATTACAGGCCCCCATAGTCTAATCAAGCTGAATATCTGCTAAATCAATTTTCCCATTTTTAACTTCTAATATTAAGATATTCCTTGTGACATCGTTGTCTACAAAGGATATTGGGCCAGCGACCCCTGGGAAATCCTGTACCTCGTTTAAGTAGCTTGTAATAGCTTCCCTTGTTGCTCCATTTTCCTTGACGCCTTCGAGTATAAGTTTAGCGGAGTCATATGCTAGGGCTGCATAGTTATCTGGTTCCTTATTGTATTTTGCTCTAAATGCCTCCACAAACTCCTTTGTCCCTGGAAATTCAACCTCTGGATGGAAAAATGCCGCAAACCTGATGCCCTCCACAGCTTCTCCACCTAGCTTTATGAGCTCCTCTGAACTAATTCCCTCTGTCCCTATCATGGGTACATCCAGACCAATTGGCCCTGCCTGCTGTGCGATTAGGGCAGTCTCTACATAATATCCTGCAATGAAGATTACATCTGGATTTTGGCCCTTTATCTTTGTCAGTTGGGGACTAAAATCCTTTGATTGCCCTTCAAAATATGTCTCTGATGCTACTATCTTTCCTCCCAATCTTTCAAACTCATCTGTAAAGTCATTTTTCAATCCTGTGCCAAAGTCATTGGCGGTAAATAGGATAGCTGCATTCTTCTTGCCAAGCTTATTAAACGCATACTGGGCCAAATTATAGGCCTGAGTCGTATCAGTCAATGAAATACGGAACATATGCGGGGTAGTCCCATCTGTTATCTGTTTGTTGACGGAGTCGGTAATGACTGGCAGACTAGCAGCCTCATAAATCCCCCTTGCAGCCAAGGTACAGGAACTATTCCAGTGGCCTATTACTGCTAAGATCTTGTCGTCTCCGGCAAATTTTTGAGCTACATTGGGAGCCTCCTTTGGATTACCAGTATCGTCCCCTACAATCAACTTAACTTGCTTGCCATCGATTCCTCCTGCCTCGTTAATCTCATCTAATGCTAATTCAATAGCTTTTACCTTCATGTCCCCAAATTGTGCTGAGTCTCCTGTCATTGGATTAGCAGACGCTATATACAATTCAGAGGAAGAGCCGCCACCCCCATTACAGGCAGTCCCTGCAACGATAATCAAAGCCAAAAGAATCGACAGTAATGCTTTTCTTTTCATAATCAAATCCTCCTTTATAATTTGTAGGACCACGGCAAATAAATGGTCCCTAGCCTCCTTACACTATCATCCATATAATGATGCAAGTTCCATGCCAACTGCCTAAGCTACTTGGAAGGCTTTAAATCGCATTTTTTCGACAATTTCCTCGGCTACAGCGGGCTATAGGTATGCAATAATTTCATACTATGAATTCTTTTCATACTTATGGTATAATAAGATAAACAATTAAGTATAAGAGGTGTATCATGAAACATAAAGGATTATATAAGGGTCTAATATTTTTTCTCCTTTTGGCCTATCTTTTTATCCCATCGTATTCCTTTTCTGAGAAGTATTTTGGCCGTCCTATAAAGGTAAGCGGTGACAACAATTACCCACCCTACGAGTTTGTTGATGACAATGATAACTTTAGGGGTTTCAATGTGGATATTATCAGGGCCGTGGCCATAGAATTGGGAATAGAAATCGATTTGGTGTCAAATAGCTGGGAAGACACTATGGATTTGCTCAAAAAAGGTGAAGTAGATGCGGTTCAGGGCATGACAATTACCCCTGAAAGGGAAAAATTATATGATTTCACCGATGAAATCGTGATGAATTCCCAAAGCATATTTGTCCTCAATACTACTGAAAATATTTCGAGCCTAGATGATTTAAGGGGTAAAAAAATAGCCATACAATCGGAAGATGTAACCAGTGAGATTGTATCACCCGTACAGGGAATACATATAACTGAGAAAATCAACCAAAAAGATGCCCTACATTCTCTGATTACGGGGGAAGTAGATGCCTATGTAGGCAATAGATTGACTGGAATATATTACGTTCAGAGCTTTGGGTTAACCAATACTGTAAAAATCGTGGGTGAGCAATTGTATCCCACTAAATATTGTATTGCCGTCCAAAGGGGTAATAAGGACTTGTTGCAATTGTTAAACTCCGGACTTAGGGCTATTAAGGAAAACGGCACCTATGACAAGATATATGAAAAATGGTTTGGCGAAACCATACCTGATATTAATTTAAAGTGGAGGAAATCCCTCTATATCTCCTTGATTGCCTTGCTTATATCTCTTATAGTCATATCGATTATTTACTACTGGAACAAGACCCTGAAAGCAGAAGTTGAAATCCAGACCAGGGAAGTGATTAAATTAAATAATATGATCATGCACAACGACAAGATGCAGGCCCTGGGCAGATTATCTGCTGGTATTGCACATGAATTGAGAAATCCTCTGACATCGATTAAGGCCTTTATCGACCTAATACCTTTGAAATTTGACGATGAAGGTTTTAGGGCCGAACTGACAAAAATCGTGCCAAAAGAAATTAATAGACTGAATGACCTGGTTGGGTCCCTACTAGACTACTCTAAGCCAAAGAGCCCCAACCCCAAGAAATTAATCTTAAGTGATATCCTATCAGATGTACTGATGTTGCTAAAGCAAAAACTAAATGAGAAGGAAATCAAGGTTTCCATAAGCAAGGACATGATTTACCTATATGCTGACGAATCACAAATGAAACAAATTCTTCTAAATATACTGTTAAACAGCATTGATGCCATTGAATCAAAGGGTCAAATATGGATTGAGGCCAATACGCATCAATCTGATATGTCTATCAGCATTAGAGATAACGGAGTTGGTATCCCTGACGAAGAAAAAGATAA
The DNA here is from genome assembly GCA_041655755.1 of Tissierellaceae bacterium. Taxonomy (GTDB): domain Bacteria; phylum Bacillota; class Clostridia; order Tissierellales; family Tissierellaceae; genus JAAYFT01. The sequence goes on along the minus strand of JBBAEY010000027.1, from coordinate 5,650 downwards.
GTTATTTGACCCCTTCTACTCCTCTAAGAAAAATAGCTATGGTATTGGCCTGTCCGTAACTGACAGACTGGTAAGGGATAACAGGGGAGAAATTCAGGTCTTCAGCCAATTAAATCAGGGGACGACTGTCCTCATTAGGATGCCCATAGAATCCAATTGTGGAAAGGATGATACAAATGCATAATATCTTGGTTATAGATGATGAAATTTCAATTTTGACTGCCTTAAAATTCGCCCTTGAGGATCATTTTAATGTTTATATAAGTGCTGATGTGCCCGAGGGATTAGACATTATAGAGAGTAAAAGCATTGATTTGGTCTTGCTAGACCAGTACCTAGGCGATTACAAGGGAATAGATGTACTCAATAGTATAAAATCCAAGACCCCTAGGGTACTAGTTATAGCCATGACTGCCTACGGATCTATAGAAGACTCCATCGAGGCTATACAAAGGGGTGCCTATCACTATATAACAAAACCTCTAGATATTAACGGTTTAATATCCCTGATAAATAAGGCCCTAGATTATCAATCACTATCGGATGAGCTAGAAGATTTGACAAGAAGGATAAATGAAAGTAGTCTGGATCTGAAATTTGTATCCTCTAGCAATGCCATGAATGAAGTGTTTAAGATGATAGATAGGATAAAAAATGTTGATATCAATGTGCTCATATCCGGTGAATCGGGCACTGGAAAGGAATTGATTGCCAGGGCCATACACAATACATCTAATCGAAAGGGGAAGGTCCTAGAAATTATAAACTGTGCTGCTATCCCCCACAACCTTCTGGAATCTGAGCTATTTGGATACGAAAAAGGTGCCTTTACGGGGGCCAATTCCAGATATAAGGGCAAGTTTGAACTGGCTCATGGGGGTACCCTGTTTCTAGATGAAATAGGGGATATGGATATTCAACTCCAAGCCAAATTACTTAGGGTTATTCAAGAGAAAACCATTACACCCTTGGGTAGTGAAAAATCTTTCCCCGTTGATTTTAGACTCATGGCCGCCACAAACCTAAACCTCAGTGAAGAGGTAAAGAATGGAAACTTCAGGGAGGACCTATTCTTCCGCCTAAATGTAGTAAATATCGAAGTACCACCACTCAGGGATAGGAAGGAGGATATACCCGCCCTTACAAAACACTTTATCAACCTCTATAGTAAATCCTTTAACAAGGATATCTCTGGAATCAGCCGGTCTGCTATTAGCATTCTAGAGGGTCACGACTATCCAGGCAATGTAAGGGAGTTGCAAAATATTATAGAGAGGGCTGTTGCTTTGGCCGAAGGCAATGTCATCGAAATCCAGGACCTGCCCAAGGAGATAATCCCCAATAAATTATTTGTTCCACCAAACGAAAATATCCCCATATTCATTGGGGACACCTTGGAATCCGCTGAGAGAAAATTAATTTTGGCCACCCTAGACCACTATGACTATAACAAGAGGAAAACTGCCCAAGTCCTCGGCATGAGCGAAAGGCATCTTTACAATAAACTAAATCAATACGAGTCAGAAAACACAACAGAAAGGCCCTGATAATCAGGGCCTTTCTTCATAAATGAGCCAGGGAGAACCGTCCCCGGTGGCACATTATTTCATTAGGTGTGTTTCTAGGATTTGATCCAATCTTAGACCTTGCAGTCCTAGATAGTGGTCCAGGTTGTTTAAGAGGTATTCTAGTTTCACTGGTCCTACTAGTTCTGAGCCTGTGACTGCTATGCCGTATTTTTGTGCTTCTAATTTTACTAGTTCAAATGCCCTATAAAGAGGTGTTTGGGCACAGTCAAACATGTTCATGGATACTACTACTCCTTCCCTCTCTGGGAACTTGATGCCTACAGCCCTTATGGTAGAGAATCCTCCACTTGGTCCCCTGACTGCCTTGGCTATTTGCTTTGCTATGCTTACGTCTTCTGTTGCCAAAAATACATTGTAGGCTGTTAGGCCTTCCATGTCTGCAGACACTATGGTGGCTCCGTATTTTGGATCCAATTTTCCATCTACTGATAGGTCTGGCATCCTCGCCTCCCTATCTGGGTGGTTTTCGTCGTCTAATAGTGCCTTTAGTCCTTCATACTGTCCCTTTCTGATAAAGGATATGCTCTTCTTATCCTCTGTCCTGCCATTGGCCCCTGCAAAGAATATGGGCACCTTATATTTTTCAAATAATTCCTTGCCTATTTCTTCTGCCAGTTCCCTTGTCTCTTCTAAATCTATATTTCTAAAGGGGAATAGGGGCACGGTATCTTGCCCTCCTATTCTTGGATGGGTGCCTTCTTGTTCCCTCATATCTATTAGTTCATAGGACTTGCCTGCCATGGCAATTAGGGCCTCCTTCAAAGGCTCTGGCTCTCCCAGTACTGTGACTACTGTCCTATTGAAGTCGTGCTCTGGTTCTACACTTACTAGGGTAACTCCTTCTCTTCCTTCAAATACTCCTGTGACAGCGTCTATTACCTCTTGTCTCCTGCCGTCGCTAAAATTCGGTACTGCTAAGATGTACTTCTTGTTATCCATTTATTTTCCTCCTTTTATTGTGGGTTTATACCCTATGGTTTTTTATATTATCTTTCATATGTTTTAGGCTGCCCTTGTTTTTTACTAGGAGCACTTCCGCCATGATACTGATGGCTATTTCTTCTGGGCTTCCCGAGGAGATTTCTAGACCTATTGGTGCATATATTTTATCTAGGCCTTCTTCTGCTACACCCTTCTCCATTAGGTTCTTTCTCATGGTAATAATCTTTTTCTTGCTGCCCATGACCCCTATATATTTGGCTTCTGTGTCCCAGACTGCTTCCAGTGCCTCTTGGTCAAGTGTATGGGATCTAGATGCCAATATGAGATAGCTGTTGCTGTTTATGTCGTAATTCTTTAGCTCTGTCTTGGGATCGCCTAGAATAAGTTTCTTTGCCAGGGGAAATCTTTCCTTGTTTAAAAATTCCTCCCTGTCCTCAAATACCACTATATCAAAATCCAGGGAAGATGCAACCTGATAGATGGCGTGGCCCACATGTCCTGCACCGACGATAATCAATTCTGGCCTTACCTTGTAGACGTCGATAAATACTTCCACGCCTCCGCCACAAATCATCTCTACCCCCTTTGTATTTAGGGGTATGTTGGCTATTTCATTCCTACCCTCTCTAATGGCCTCCAGGCACAATTGGATTACGTATTTCTCTAGGGAGCCTCCACCTATGGTGCCGTAGATTAATCCATCTTCTACGACGGCCATGACTGTGCCGCTCCCCCTTGGGGTTGAGCCCTGTGATTTGATTATTGTGGCTAGGGCAACTTCCCTTCCATTGTCTACTTCCTCCAGCAATTTCTTCATAATAGATAAATCAGCCATCAAATATTCCTCTCTTTTCTGAGATACATTATGGACTCTAGGACGCCCCCGCCTACTGCCCTGGCCTTTTCTGAAATGGTAAAGGCGTATTCTTCTATGGCCCTGGGGTCTATATCTCCTATCTTCAGACCCTTATTTACATAGAGACCTTCCTTTATGAGCCCCCTCACTATGCCTGAAATATTGGCCCTTACTTCCTCATCGCCTGTCCTACATATTAAGTCTCCTGTATTTACCCTTTGCCCTATCTTGGAAAAATGGCTTACTATTCCGTCTGATAAGGCCCTTACTATTCTTTCCTCCCTATATCCAAGGGTACTGCCCGGTATTCCCGTATCTTTCTCTGCCCCTCCCCTGTGTATTACCATGCCAAGAAAATGTCCCCTCTTAGTTTCAACTACTAGGTCCACGTCCTTGCCCGCTTCAAATCCCGGTCCTATACCTATGGTTATTGGGGCTAGGTCCCTGGTGGTTCCCAAGTTTTTCTTAGCCATTATGGCGTCAACTACTGCTAGGGGCTTGAGTTCTTGTATTATCTCCCCTTTTGGATCTACATATAGGGGTATATTTCCGCTTTCTACTATGCTGTATATATCACTAGCTGTATTCGCCAAGACTGCCTTAACTCCCTCTACGACAATTTCTCCACTATATACTGCCTCACAAAAGCTGACTTTTCGCCTGATAGCTAAGGGCTGGTCTGTTTCCAAAACAACTATCTTAAATCCTGATTTATAGAGCCTGTGGCCTATTCCTGTAGCTAAATCCCCACCACCTCGTATAATTACAGTTTCCAAGTCCTTCACCTTCTCGTATGAATTTTAAGTAAGTATCTTGTCTAAATCTTTTTCCCAATCTATGTCCAGTCCCAATATATGGTCTTCTATGGCTATCTTTTTTACTTCAGTATGGTGTTTTTTTACCAAATCCCTTCCACCCTTGTCTCCTAAGACCTTGAGAAGTTCATCTTTATATATAGAAGACATAATCATGGGCATGCCCTTGGACCCCCTATAATAGGGTACTAGAATCGACGAATTTGAAATCCCATATTCCCTAATCAGATGATTTATTAATTCCTTAGTTAAAAATGGCTGATCCCCCACAAAAAACATGTAGGCGTCTGCCCCGCTGGCATTTCTTACCCCTAATTTTAAGCTTTCACTTTGTCCTAGATGGGCACTGCCATTGTAGACTGTTTTTATCCCATACCTTTTTCCTATCTCCATCACAGGCTTTTCCCTATATACTAGTATTAGCTCATCTAGTTCCGAGCCCTTGGCAGCATTTATTACCCTTTCGACAAGGGGCATACCCCCAATTGTAACTAGTAACTTATTCCTTCCCATTCTCTTTGAAAATCCTGCAGCTAAGATAATACCCGTAATCATCGACTCACCTATCCTAGATATCCATTCCAATATCGGTTACATATATATGATCAAATCCCATATCCTTCAACAGTTTGCCAATTCTCTGTCCCTGCTCAATATGTTTTTTTCCCTTGGCCTTATTCAGGAACAATACCTTCTTCCCCCGACTATCCTTAAAGAGGCCCCTCCTATCAAGGACATACCTTGCTAGGTCTCCCTCCTTTAACCTATCTCCCATATTTACTTGCAGGAGTCCACTTAAGAGTTCTGGCCTATAGACATTATCCTCATCTATTGGCCTGCCTAGGCTATCAAGTCCAATCACTCCTAGGGTAATTGTGCTAAAGGGTGCCACCATGGGTTCCCTTGGCCCATGGGCCTTTATGGGCTTTGTCCTCGCTCCATCGGCCTCTATGATTATAAGGTCAAAAATTTCTCTCCTGTGGATTTCCTCTAGTTCCTCTAAGTTCATGCCGATGGCCTTTGGTCCCTTTATTCTCTTGGCTAGACCTGTCGTAGAGCCTTCCAAGGGCCTATAGCCATCTGCTAGATGCCCATAGAATAGTCTGTCACAGAAATCTAATTGACTGGTCAATACCCTTGTGCTGGTGGTGACTAATACCCTTTTCCCTAGGCCCTTGCATTCCTCTGCCAAGGCCTGCATAATTGTACTTTTCCCACCTGCTCCCACTAGAGATATTATTTCCTTCTTGCCCTCATTAATTCCGAGCATCTCATATATTTTCATGGACTATATATTCCTAAAGAGGGATTCTAACCCTAGCCCCACTTCATATAGTTTCCCACTTTCGTCGGAAACTGTCAGGAATTTAAATAGTTTGCCATCTTCCACTCTCTGTTTGATAGGTGTAACTAAGTAGTCTACATTGCCCTCTTTGAATGCCCTAAAG
>JBBAEY010000026.1:0-24884 GCA_041655755.1 Tissierellaceae bacterium | reverse complement strand
TATTCACTGACGGAAAAGGGCAGGAGCCTAAAGCCAATTATAGATGCCATGCATCATTGGGGGGAAAGTTGCAATTAAAAAAACCCTTCCCTGAGTTTACAGCTCTAGGGAAGGGTTTTTTATTCCTAGTATGTAACTATAGGGTCTGCTCAAGGGAATCCACTTTCACTGCAAGTGCCGCCCTGGCCCAGGGAAACTTGGATTTTATGATGTCATAGCCGGGGCCTTCTTTCAAGAATTCACCAGTGCCCTTGACTAGAAAACCAGTTCCCTTATAGGATTTACCCATGACCTCCCTATTGGTTATGGTCAATTGGATTCTATTGTCCTTCTCCAAATTCTTCTCAGTTTCAGCCATTCTGCCTGCGGGGACAAGCAAGGTCCCATCCTCAGCTATGTGGACATAGCTATTCCAAGAATTTACCACATGGGGTTCATTAGGTCCCTGGGTTACAATTGCAAAGCCGGAATCGGGGGAACTAGTTAGGACTTCAACAAACTTTTCATCAATCATCTTATATACACTCCTTAAATTTATTTTATCATCTCCTATTGGCAAAGAATCAGGTTCTTGATCCAATATATCAATGTATTTCAATGAATTAATTATAAGTATTATAGAAGAATTTGGCAAGTAAGCACTTTTTTATGGGATACTTACCTTTTCGTAAGTATTGACAGTTGGTGATACTTATTCTAGACTAGAAATATAAGTAGAAAAAGGCATTTAATGTTAGGGGGAAGAATATGGAAAAGTACAGGACAATAGCTTATGTTTTAGGGGTCATACAAATTATTTGGATAATAGGGATATTATACTTTGTAGGAAAATTTAAAAAAAGCTACAGTGAGGTCAATGACTTTTTAGCCAGTGTATCCCAGGGCGACCTAACCAAGGAAGTAGAAAGAGGGCAAATGAGATTTTTGGGTCAATTGTACACAAACCTAAATAATTTAATTTTAAAATTTAGAAATCTAATAGCTCAAATAATTACTCTAACGGACAAGACGGTAAACTACACAAATGAATTAAACAGTGACACCATGAAAATTAACACATCTACAAAGGAAACTGTAAATGTGGTGAACGATATAGCAAAGTCCATGGAAGAGCAGATGTACTCCATGAAAAAAGCGGAGAATTACTCAGCAGAGGCCATGGAGGTATCTAGGAAGATAGTGGAGCAATCCGATGAGATGAGCCAAAGGGTCAACAGGACCATAGGGACCATAGAGTCTAGCAGCCAGAATTTCCAGGACCTAATAGACAAGCTGGACAAGTCTGCAAGGAGGAGCTCTGAGTCGGCAAAGCAGATGAAGCAATTGGAAGAGCACACCATAATGATTCAGACCATTTCCGACAAGGTAAACGGCATCACAGAAAGCATAAATCTACTGGCACTCAATGCCGCCATTGAGGCAGCAAGGGCAGGAGAAGCCGGAAGGGGCTTTGCCGTAGTAGCAAATGAGGTAAAAAAGCTAGCAGAGGATTCTGCCATACAATCAAAACAAATACAGGATGTAGTAGAGAATATAAAAAATGAAATACTCCTTATATCCACTGAAATGGAGGAAGAGATCAGTTCAATTAAGGAATATGTGGACTTTTCCTATACAACTCGGGAGTATCTGGAGCAAATAAACAGTGAAACCAGGGATATATTTGGAGCATTTAATGAAATAAACAAGTATGTCAATAGCCAGGAGGACAAGATAGGCCAGGTGGTGGATATAGTGAGGACTACATCCTATACCTTTGAGAGCATAGCAGCGGCTACGGAGCAAATGGCGGCCTCCTCGGAAAACCAGGCAAATACCACCGAAGAAACCTTTATGCGCCTGTCCAATCTCATAGCAATGAACAAGGAAATAGAGGAATATATAGGGGGCTTTGTAAAGAACTACATCATAGATAGTGATACCCAAAAATATATAGACAATGGTCTAAGGGCTCTTGTAGAGATGTCAGAAGAAGCCATACTATCAAAAATGGAACACAAGAGCTCCACGGAATACCTGGCCAAGAAAATTGAGGACCTGCCCCAGTTTGAGTTATTTGCCACAATGGAGGAAGGGGGAATGAGGAAGGCCATCACCCTCGACTATACAGAGGAGGAAGTATATGTAAACTTCGGCCATAGGCCCTATTTCAAGGAGGCCATAAGGGGGGCAAACTATATATCTGAACCCTATATCTCCGTGGATACAAATAACTACTGTATAGCAATGGCTGTTCCAGTTAGGGATTCCTCAGGGAAGATTAGGGGCATCTTGATGGGAGACTTGAGGCTCTAGGCCATTTTTCGACACAAATCTTAAAATTAAAAAAATAATGCTTTAAATCATTAGAGAAATGTAGTATAATGTTAAAAAGCTTTGATTAGGACGAGTAAACCTTTTAAGGTCAAAAGAGATAGAAGTTCACCGGCTGAAAGACTTCTTTGAATCACTAGGTTGAAAACCACCTATGAGCTCAATCCTGAAAGATAGTAGGGATATGCGTTTGCTGCGTTAAAGCTATACTTGAATGTTTTGGGTGGAAGCGAGTAATAACTCGTCCTATTAGGGCGAGTTTTTTTATATACTTTTTTACATGGGAGGCGTGAAGATGAAAGATATAGTAGTTGCAAAATTTGGGGGCAGCTCCTTGGCAGACAAGGATCAATTCATAAAGGTAAGGGACATAATAAAATCGGATAAGAATAGGAGATATATAATTCCCTCAGCCCCGGGCAAGAGGCATAGTCGGGACCACAAGATAACGGACCTGCTCTATATGTGTCACCAGCTTGCATCCCACGGTCTGAACTTTGACGAAGTCTACAGTGTGGCAGAAGAAAGATATATGGACATATGTAGGGGACTGAATCTCAATTTGAATATGGACAGGATTTTGGGGGAGGTAAAAGAGGAAATTAAGGCAGGGGCATCAAGGGACTATTGCGGCAGTCGTGGAGAATACCTCAACGGCCTTATACTTTCGAGCTATCTGGGCTTTGAATTTATAGACCCCAAGGATTTAATAGTATTCAACCAAAGGGGCCAGTTGGAGGAAGAAAAGACGGAGCAGCTAATAGAGGAAAAACTAAGGGGCCTGGACTATGCAGTTATACCCGGATTTTACGGGGCAAGGGAAGATGGTGATATAGTCACATTTTCCAGGGGAGGGTCCGACGTCACAGGCTCCCTCATAGCCAATGGGCTGGGGGCCAGACTCTACGAAAACTGGACCGATGTATCGGGCTTTCTCATGGCAGACCCAAAGGTTGTCAGCAATCCAAGGCCCATAGAAGTAATTACCTACAAGGAGCTAAGGGAACTATCCTATATGGGGGCCCCAGTCCTCCACGAGGAATCCATATTTCCAGTAAAGAAGAAGGGTATCCCCATTAATATAAGAAATACCAATAGGCCAAAAGATATAGGTACCATGATAGTAGACGACAAATCCCATGTGAGCACGGGCAGTATAACGGGCATAGCTGGGAAAAAGGACTTTACTGTAATTACCATAGAGAAGACCTTGAGGAATGAGGAAAAGGGCTTCTTAAGGAAGGTAATTTCCGTATTTGAGACAAATAACATTGACATAGAACACATGCCATCAGGCATAGACTCCATTTCTGTAATAGTATCCAATGCCCATATGAATGGGAAATTTGAAAAGATAAGAGAGGAACTTCGCATCTACTGCAACCCTGATACCATCAGCTATGATGCAAATATGGCCCTCATAGCTGTAGTAGGCAGGGGAATGATAAGGACACAGGGTATTTCTGCCAGAGTATTCACCGCCATGAAAGAAGCAGGAGTCAATATTAGAATGATAACCCAGGGCTCTTCAGAATTAAATATAATAATTGGGATAGAAAACGAAGATTTTGATACGGCAATTGAAAGCGTATACAAGGCCTTTGAAAACGATTAATAGGAGTGATAAAATGATTAACATAGGATTACTTGGTCTAGGGACAGTGGGACAGGGAGTAATTGAAATAATAGACAGCAGCCAAAAAGAACTAAGCGAATTAGTAGGTCAAGAAATAGGCATAAAAAAGATACTGGTGAAAAACAAGGCGAAAGAGAGAAGCAAGGAAATACCTAGGGAAAAAATAACCTATGACATAGAGGAAATATTGAGGGACGAAGATATTGTGCTTGTGGTAGAGGCTACCAGTGACGTGGAGGAAAGCTACAAGAACATAAGAAGGGCACTGGAGCAGGGCAAGCATGTGGTCACTGCCAACAAGGCCATAGTGTCTAAATACTTTGAGGAACTATGCAATCTAGCCAAGGAAAATGACAAGGCCTTCCTATACGAGGCCAGCGTAGGCGGGGGAATACCCATATTAAAGCCCTTAAAAGAGGAAATTGCCTTAAACGATATAAGCCATATTCAGGGGATATTAAATGGGACCTCAAACTATATACTGACTAGGATGTTTGAAGAGGGACTAGACTATGGTGAAACCCTCAAAAAGGCACAAGAATTGGGCTATGCAGAGGCCAATCCCTCATCTGACGTAGATGGATACGATACCCAAAGAAAGCTTAGGATACTCAGTACCATTGGCCTCAAGGGTGAGATAAGGGAGGACGATGTAGCGGTAAGGGGGATAAGCAGCATAAAGTCCTCAGACATGGAGCAAATAAGGAAGCTGGGCTATAAGGTGAAGCTAATGGGAGAGACCAGACTTGAAGGGCAGGATTTTACAGCAATAGTCGAGCCTGTACTCCTGGCCAAGGACTCCTACTTTGCCAATGTAGATATGGCCTTCAATGCCATATCCCTTGAGGGCAACAATGTGGGAGAGTTGAAGTTCTTTGGTGCAGGAGCTGGGAAACTGCCTACAGCCAATGCAGTACTGAAGGATGTCCTAGATATACTAAAGGGAACCTACAGGAAGAAGAGCATCATAGGAAGAAGAGAGCTAAGAAATAAGAATGAGGAAATAAGTGGCAGATATTATTTGAGGATAGACATGGATAAGAGAGATATAGCTGAGGAAATAAAGAATTTGGCAGATAAGGCCCTAGATCAGAACTTTGCCATAATTACCAAGGAGGTCCAGTTTAAAGAACTGGAAAGACTTATAAGGGGTTTAGAAATAGAAGATGACAGCTATTTCATAGCTAGAATTCAAGATTAAATAATGGAGGCGTGTAAATTGACAGATATAGTAGTTGCAAAATTTGGGGGCAGTTCCCTGGCAGATAAGGACCAATTCATAAAGGTAAAGGACATAATATCGTCGGATAAGAATAGGAGATATATAATCCCCTCAGCCCCGGGCAAGAGGCACAGTCGGGACCACAAGATAACGGACCTGCTCTATATGTGCCACCAGCTTGCCTCCCACGGTTTGAACTTTGACGAAGTCTACAATGTTGTGGAGGATAGGTATAGGGGCATACGTCTGGGATTGGAACTAGACCTAGATATAGACGGAGCCTTGGGGGAAATAAGGAAGAATATAAAGGAAGGAGCCTCAAAGGACTACAGCGGCAGTCGTGGGGAGTACCTCAACGGCCTCATACTTTCAAGTTATCTGGGCTTTGAATTCATAGACCCCAAGGATTTGATAGTATTCAACGAAAGGGGCCAGTTGGAGGAAGAAAGGACAGAGGAGCTAATAGGGAAGAAACTGAAAGACGTGAGCTATGCAGTCATTCCGGGATTTTACGGGGCAAGGGGAAATGGGGATATAGTTACATTTTCCAGGGGAGGATCCGATGTCACAGGCTCCCTCATAGCCAATGGGGTAAAGGCAAGACTCTACGAAAACTGGACCGATGTATCGGGTTTTCTCATGGCAGACCCGAGAATAGTAAGAGATCCAAAGACCATAGAATTCATTACCTACAAGGAGCTAAGGGAATTATCCTATATGGGGGCCCCAGTCCTCCACGAGGAGTCTATATTTCCAGTCAAGAAAGATGGAATTCCCATCAACATAAGGAATACCAATAGGCCGGAAGATACTGGAACCATGATAGTAGACGACTCTACAGAGGAAAGGCCTAGGAAAATCACGGGCATAGCCGGTAGAAAGGACTTTACCGTAATCAATATAGAGAAGGCACTGATGAATGAGGAAAAGGGTTTCCTGAGAAAGGCCATATCGGTCTTTGAAACAAATGGGGTGTCCATAGAGCATATACCGTCGGGAATGGACACAGTATCAGTAGTGGCCGCCAATACGGAGCTAAATGGGAAAATTGGCAAGATTGAAGAGGAGCTTCGCATCTACTGCAATCCTGACACCATCAGCCATGATAGCAATATGGCCCTCATTGCCGTAGTGGGCAGGGGTATGGCTAAGACCAAGGGCATATCTGGCAAGGTATTTACTGCCCTTGGTAACAATGACATCAATGTCCGCATGATAACTCAGGGTTCATCAAAGCTAATAAATATAATAATTGGAGTAGACAATGAAGATTTTGAAAAGGCCATGGAAGGCATATACAGGGCCTTTGAAAACGAATAATGGAGGGATTCCATGAAATATATCAGTAGCAGAAACAAGGAAAATCTAGTCAGCTGGAGTGAGGCCATGGTGGAGGGAATAGCCCAGGACGGAGGACTCTTTGTCCCCCAGGAATTCCCACAGATAAAAAATCTAGCAGACATGGTAAATATGGACTACAAGGAAATAGCCCACGAGATAATAGGGGCTTATTTTCCCAGCATAGAGGAAGCGGACCTAGGGTCTATTATTGACAGGGCCTATGATGACAAGTTCAGTAGAAAGGACATAGCTCCCTTAGAAGAGGTGGGAGATGTCCACATTCTAGAACTTTTTCATGGGCCAACCCTGGCATTTAAGGATATGGCCCTTTCAATCCTGCCCCATCTGCTCAAGAAGGCCATGGAGATAGAGGGCATAGAGGAGGAGCTAGTCATATTAACTGCCACATCTGGTGACACCGGAAAGGCTGCCCTTGAGGGATTTGCAGATATGGATAGGATAAAGATAATAGTATTCTACCCCAGGGACGGGGTATCAGAAATCCAAAAACGACAAATGATAAGCCAAGAGGGAAAGAACACCTTTGTAATAGGTATAGAGGGTAATTTTGACGACGCACAGGGGGGAGTAAAGGATATATTTAGGGACAGGGACCTTGGTGGAGAAATGCAAGGAGCTGGCTACAGGCTGTCGTCGGCGAATTCCATAAATATAGGAAGACTGGTCCCCCAAATTGTCTACTACTTTCACGCTTACCTGAGCCTGCTTAGGGAGAAGAAACTAGAATCGGGGCAAAAAATCAACATAGTAGTGCCTACGGGAAACTTCGGCAACATACTGGCAGCCTATTATGGGAAAAAGATGGGTCTGCCTGTCAACAAGTTGATTTGTGCCTCCAATGAAAACAATGTACTATATGACTTTATCAATACTGGGCTTTACGACAGGAGAAGGGAGCTAAAACTCACCTCCTCCCCTTCCATGGACATACTAGTATCCAGCAACTTAGAAAGGCTCCTCTACCATATAAGCGGGCAGGACCATGAATACGTAAGGAAAAAGATGGAGGACCTGAATACAAAGGGCTACTACAAGGTAGAAGAACTAGAGATGGATGATTTCTATGCTGGATATTCCACTGAAAAGGAAGTAGAAAAATCCATAGGGGAAGTCTTTGACCATGAATACTACCTAATGGACCCCCATACCGCAGTTGCCTACAATGTATATAGAAAATATAGGGATGAGACAGGGGATAAGACCCTGACAGTTATTGCATCTACTGCCAGCCCCTACAAGTTTGGCAGAGCCGTAGCAGCCGGTCTAGGACTGGACACAGGGGATTTAGATGAATTTCAAATCCTCAGTCACTTAGAAGGCAGAACTAGGCTTGCAATACCAAAAGCCATAGGAGAGCTTGGGCAAAAACCCATTCTGCACAAGACTATTTGCACTAAAGGGGAAATGAAGTCAAAGCTAATGAAGATCTTGCAGGTAGGTGACAAGGATGATTAGGATTAGGGTTCCAGCCACCAGTGCAAACCTAGGGCCAGGATTTGATGCCCTGGGCCTGTCCCTAAAGCTCTACAATAGCTTTGAAATTGAGGAAATAGAAAAGGGACTTATAATTACAGGAGTGGACAAGTCCCTTGCCAATGAATACAATTTAGTTTACATGTCCATGCAAAGGGCCTTCGAGAAAATAGGATATAGGCCAAGGGGAATAAAAATCCACATGGATGCTCAAATACCCATGTCTAGGGGTCTGGGCAGCAGTGCAGCCTGTATCATAGGAGGAGTGATGGGAGCCAATACCCTGGTAGGGGAAAGGCTTACCACAGATGAAATCCTAGATTTGGCTACAGAAATAGAGGGCCATCCTGACAATGTGGCACCAGCCCTATTGGGAGGGTTGGTAGTATCTATAGCAGAGGAAGGAAGAACTATCTACAATAAGCTAGACATAGCCAAGGGCTTAAAATTTGTAGCCCTTATACCGGACTTCAGTCTGTCTACTAAAAGGGCAAGGGAGGTATTGCCAGATAAGATAGCATTTAAAGATGGAACAAGTAACCTAGCCAGGGTATCAATGCTGCTCACAGCCCTAGCAAATGGCAAGTTTCACTTGCTGGAATATGCCCTAAAAGATTCCCTCCACCAGCCCTATAGGGGTAGGTTGATTCCAGACTTTTTTGACATCATGGACAAGAATAGGGAACTTGGGGCCCTCGGATCCTATCTAAGCGGTGCAGGGCCTACTATTATGGCAGTAGTGGGAGAAGGGGATAGTGAATTCACTCATGAAATAAAAAAATACTTAGGGACCCTAGACAATGGCTGGACTGTAAAGGAACTTGAGCTTGACAGCTTGGGAAGCAGAGTTGAAAAAGATTAGAAAACTTGTTATATTTAATATGTAATTAAAATAAGGGGGCTTGAAAATGATAGTATCACATAAGGATTTGTTAGATGGAGTAAAGGTTGAGAACCCAGAAGCAAGAGGTGCCTTGATGAAGGTACTGATTACTCCCAAGGAGGGCTGGGAAGGCCATGTAATGAGGATATTTGAAGTAGAAGTAGACGGATTTACGCCCAAGCACAATCACCCATGGCCACACATAAACTATATAATAGGCGGCAAGGGAATACTCCATATAAATGGGGAAGACAATGAGATAAAAGCCGGCTCCTTTGCCTATGTGCCGTCAAATCTAGACCATCAGTTCAGAAACATAGGAGATGAAAAACTAGAATTTGTCTGCATAGTGCCAGAAGAAGGCCATAAATAAGAGGTGACGGAGTGAAAAGAAATAAAAAGTTATATACCATAGTAGTTATAGCCTTTGTGCTCCTATCTATGGTCTACCAGCATATTACAGAACCAGATACAAGTAGCGGGGGATTCCTTGAGGTCCATTTCTTGGACGTAGGTCAGGCTGACTCCATATTCATCAAAAAGGGTTCAGAGGCTATGCTAATCGATGCTGGCAACAACAAGGATGGAAAGTTTGTAGTGGATTATATAAGGAAACAGGGGATAGAAAACCTGAAATACGTCATAGGTACCCATCCCCATGCAGACCACATAGGTGGGCTGGACGATGTAATAGACAATTTCCAAGTGGAGAAGGTAATCATGCCAAATAAGATGGCTAACACAAGGACCTTTGAGGAGGTATTGGACAGTATAGCCGACAAGGGCCTGAAGATTACAAGGCCAAGAGTAGGGGACAAGTATGATCTAAACGGGGCACAATTTACGATACTAGCTCCCAATGGAGAAAATTACAGCAGTACCAATGATTACTCCATAGTGGTTAAACTAGTCAACGGCTCCAATTCCTTCATCTTCACAGGAGATGCTGAGGCCCTATCGGAAAGGGAGATGCTGGAAAACAATAGGTGGGCCTTGAAGGCAGATGTCCTCAAGGTGGGGCATCACGGCAGCGTAACATCAACCATACCTGAATTCCTAGAGGCAGTAAACCCAAGACTTGCAGTCATATCCTCTGGTGAGGGAAACACCTATGGCCACCCCCATAAGGAAATAATTGAGCTCCTAGAGGAAAACAAGATAGAAATCCTAAGGACAGATATCCTAGGGACCATAGTCATAATGGCCGATGGTGAAAATATTGCATATTAAATTGGATAGGGGTGTTATGTATGAGATTTACCATAGATAGGTTTGAGGGGGAATACGCCCTAGTAGAATTAGGCTCTGGCCATATCCTAGATATACCCAAGGCTATCTTACCCCCGGAAGCCAAGGAAGGGGATATAGTTTCCCTGAGGATAGAAGAAGAGGAAACAGAGGAAAGAAGAAGGCGGATACAAAGAAAATTTGATAGCCTATTTTCCAAGGACTAGTAAGCAGATTAAAACTAGATAAAATCCTGACATATGTCAGGATTTTAAGTCTTTTTGATAGAACCTGAATAAAAGAGTGCAAACTTTGCCGATGCAGGGCCTATAATCTCATAGAGAACCGATGAGGATAGGATAATGGTGAGAAGCCTATTGCCTACATCGGGAGGTAAAATCCTGTAGCCCAAAAATGCCAGGCCAATGGCCACACCTGCCTGGGGTACCAGGGCAAAGCCCAGGTAATTACATATGGCCCTATCCTTTCCAGTCAAGTGACAGCCCACATAGGAGCCAATATACTTGCCTATGATCCTGATGAAGAAATACGCCACCCCAATAACTCCCAAGGTCGCTAGAGAACCTACATCTAGCTTGATACCTGACAAGATGAAAAACAATGAAAGTATGGGAGGGGTAAAATGATTTATCTGAGTATATAATTTCTTGTCCTCAGTTGTATTTATATAGGTAATGCCAAATACCATGCAGGAAAGCAAGGGAGATATATCGAACATAGAAGTCAGGGCCGATAGGCCTAGCAGCATGGCTATGGTGAGAATAAGCCTATTGTCATCGCTTCTGGTGGGAGTAAGTATCCTGCCTAGTATGATGCCGAATACAAAGCCTATAACCAAGGCTCCGAGATTGTGGAGTATGGGCAGGAGTGCATCTGTCAGCATAAAAGTACCTGCCTTGTTTGCATTAATAAAGGTGGCCACAAGGCTGAAGGTAATCAGACAAACCATGTCGTCCAGGGCCACTACCTGCAAGAGTATGTCAACAAACTCTCCCTTGGCCTTGTATTGGTTGATAGTCATCATGGTGCTGGCAGGTGCTGTAGCTGTTGCAATGGCACCTAAGAGCAGGGAAAAGTCCCACTCTAGTTTAAACATAAAGCGCATAGCCAATGTAATCACTGCCCCTGCAACTAGGGATTCAAAGAGGGTAATGATAATAGCCCGAAGGCCGGATCTTAAAAAAACTTCCTTTTTCAAAAACTTACCTACATCGAAAGCTATAAAGGCTAGGGCGATGTCCCCCACAAAACTCATATTATCAACTATTTCCGTGGATATTAACTTTAGCACATAGGGGCCAATTAAAATACCTGCAATAATATAGGCAGTTACATTTGGCAGCTTCAGGGGTTTGGTCACACGGGTCATCAAAAATCCAGAAATCAACATTATAGACAAAGACATTAGAATGACAGTCACTTCATTCATCTGTAGAGTCATTATTATCACCATCCCCTAAAATATTTTATAACTTATTATTATAACAGAAATATCCAGGATTGTAAAAAAATATTACTTATATTTTATGCAAAATATAAGATATTGTGAAATAAAAACAAAAAAATAACATGACCAAAGGATTATATGGTATAATTGAAATAATTTTCTACACAATAATACAAAATGAAAGGGGAGCCTTATTTGAATATATTACTTAGCAAATTAAAAGACATATCCCTATCAGTTTTTCCTATTACCCTACTAGTTATTATACTAAATTTCACCCTAATTCCCGTAGAAACAGGAGTATTGATTAGATTTATTCTAGGTGCCATCCTGGTAATCATAGGCCTTGGAATTTTCTTGTTTGGTGCCCATTTGGGTATAGGACCCATAGGAAATCTCATGGGGGAGACCATAGCAAAGACAAACAATCCACTTTTAGTAGGAATCTTAGGATTTATACTAGGGTTTTTTATTAGCGTTGCAGAGCCAGATTTGCAGATTCTAGCAAATGAAGTAAATATAGCATCTGGGGGCCTTATATCCAATGTGACAATCCTCATAGTAGTCTCCATAGGAGTAGGTATCATGGTAGCTATTGGGCTCTTGAGAATAGTATATGAAAAACCCTTAAATAAATTGTTTACTATAGTATATTTTATAATATTTTTATTGGGACTTAAGGCCATGGAGGAATTCCTCGCCATATCAGTAGATGCGTCAGGTGCCACGACAGGTGCCATGACTACACCCTTTATATTGGCCCTGGGCTATGGAGTTTCCCAGCTAAAGGGGGGCAAGACATCTGAAGAGGATAGCTTTGGCCTAGTGGGTCTAGCGTCAGCAGGTCCCATATTTGCAGTTATGATGCTAAATATCATAAAGGGTATAAACAATGTACAGGGAGAAGTAGAGGCCTTTGTAGTGAACACTGGAATATTAGGGCCCTATATACGGATATTTCCTAGATTTCTCAAGGAATCTGTGTTGACCCTCCTGCCTCTATTCATATTATTTCTCATATTTGACAAGACTAGGTTTAAACTAAATAAAAGAAGCAGGGGCATAATCCTCAAGGGACTCCTATATACATATATAGGCCTTACCCTCTTTTTAGTCGGCGTAAATGCAGGATTTATGGAAGTAGGGAGAATAATGGGAGAAGGATTGGCAAACTATCATCCCTGGCTCCTGCCCATAGTGGGCTTTGCCCTAGGAATGGTAGTAGTCTTGGCAGAACCAGCAGTATATGTCTTGACGGAGCAGGTAGAGGAAGTAACTGCAGGTCATATAAAAAGAAAGATTATCCTAATGGCCCTGTCCATAGGCATAGCCTTTGCTGTATCCATGTCTATGCTCAGGATTATGATACCCAGTTTAAAACTATGGCATTTTCTACTTCCGGGTTTTGCCTTGGGGGCCTATCTATCCTATAGGGTTCCCCCTATATTTGTGGGCATAGCCTATGATTCCGGTGGGGTAGCCTCGGGGCCTATGACTGCAACCTTTGTATTGGCCTTTGCCCAAGGGGCAGCAGGAGCCATACCGACAGCCAATGTAATGATAGATGGATTTGGGGTCATAGCTATGGTGGCCATGACTCCCATAGTAGCCATACAGTTGCTGGGCTTGATTTTCAAGCGAAAAGCCAGGAAGGAGGGTAATTGTGAACATAATTAAAGATGAATTAATACTTTTTTTCACCATAATAGATTTTGGGAAGGGCAGCAAGGTGCTGAAATTGTCCAAGGAAATGGGAGCAGTAGCCAGTTCAATATTTCTTGGCAGGGGTACAGTGAAAAATGAACTCTTAAATATGCTGGGTATACTAGATGTCAGGAAGGAGATCTTTTTGACAATAGTAGGTCAGAATCTGGAGGAGGAACTCTACTCAAATCTGGAAAAAAAGTTTCATTTAGATAAACCCCATCACGGAATAGCCTTTTCAATTCCATTAAACTATTGTATAAGGGTATTTGAGGATGAAAAGTATATATCCAATCCTGAAAAGAAAGGTGTGAAAGAAGTGGAACATGAAGCCATATTTGTAATAGCAGAAAAGGGTCAATCGGAGGACATACTGGACGCAGCAGTAGGAGCTGGCTCCACTGGGGGAACAGTAATCCACGGCAGGGGCTGTGGCACTCGACAAAGAGAGACCATATTCAATATAGAGATAGAGCCTGAAAAAGACATAGTCCTTATACTGTCAAAGGCTGAAAGGACAGAGGCCATTGTAGATTCCATAAAGGACAGGTTAAAAATCGATGAACCCGGAGCAGGTATCATATTTGTCATGGACGTCACTAGGGCCCTAGGTCTTTATCAGGATAAAAGTAAATAATTAGAAGGACAGGATTACTTTGTAACTGGATTGTAAACCCTATGTAACCAATTCATCTTCCTAAACTGATATACTAAAGAAAAAACAAAGGAAGTGAATATATGAAAAAGTATTTATCCTTGTCCCTGGCAGCAGTCCTAGCTCTTAGCCCAGCGGCAGCAAGGGCATCAGATAGATTGAATGAAGTGAATATGGAGCTAATTTCAGCTCCTGTGGAGGAAGTTCAAATGCCAGATTATCTCGAATACAGGGGAAAGATTGTGGAGATAAATGAAGGCAATGGATATGTTTCCATACTGGTAAAGGAAGACGAGGAAGAGGTCTACAGTGGCATGGTTTTTCACATTGGGGAGAAAACCCTATTGCTAGACGACGATACTAGGGACTTTTTAACCATAGATAAGTTAGAAGAAGGCATGACGGTCACTGGATATTACAGCAGGGATACTATAATGCTCATGAGTATGCCACCACAATTGTCCCCGAATGTGCTAGTACTAAATAGCAGCGAGGAGATAAGAGGGGTAATGATATCAAACTTTGACGAGGATCTACTTAGCGGCGACGGAGGACTTAGGCTAAATATATCTGAAAAGACAGTAATAGTAGATACAAAGGGCAATGAGCTGGATAAGGAAGAAATAAAAGGCAGGGATTTGCTGGTCTTCTATACCATAGTGCAACTAAGCTATCCGGGGCAAACATCTCCAGATAAGATAATTGTCCTAGACCAAGAAGAAAAGATGGAAGCAGAAAGGCAAGTCGAATTACTGGATAAAATCAATATAGACGGCAGGGAGATTGTACTGGATAGGCAAATGTATAGAGATGAGGCAGGAGTCCTCATGATACCCCTTAGGCAAATAGGGGAGGCCCTTGGATATGAGGTCACATGGGATGACGAAAGCAGAAGCGTAGAGCTGGTGAAGGGAGCCCATTGGACCCTGGTAACCATTGGAGAGGACAGCTACAACTTTGCCAGAATGCATATAGAGTTGGGTAGAGCCCCAGACCTAAGAAATTCCACTAGCTATGTGCCATATGATTTTTTACAGGAAGTACTAAGGGTGGAAGTGGAAGTTACAGAAAATGGACTAATAAAGGTTCTACAGGAATAGACCTCCTTATTAGGGTAGCTAAGATTTTGGCTACCCTAATATTTTTTTACATAAATTAAAATAATGTGTTAAAATAAGTATAGCAAAAGAAAAAAATAGGAAGTGATTAAATGTATTCAGAGTATTCCATGAAAGTAATAGAGCACTTCATGAGCCCGAGAAATGTGGGCAGCATGACAGATGCCGATGGGGAAGGGACCTATGGTGATTTAAAATGCGGCGATTCCCTGACAGTCTATTTGAGAGTAAAGGACGATGTCATATCGGATATCAGCTTCTTAGTTTTTGGCTGCACCGCCTCCATTGCCACCAGCAGCATGATTACAGAAATGGCAAAGAACAAGACCATAGATCAAGCCATGGCCATAACAGAGAAGGAACTAATAGACGCCCTAGACGGACTGCCCCAGAGCAAATTACACTGCTCAGTACTCGGAGTCAAGGGACTAAGGGCTGCAATTAACAACTACAAGGAGAAAAAAGAGAATGGCGACATTTGATGATTTTTTGAAGCTGGACATTAGGGTAGGGGAGATAGTGAGGGCAGAGGAATTTCCCAAGGCCAGAAATCCAGCCTATAAATTGGCAGTAGACTTTGGCCATGAAATAGGGGTAAAGAATTCAAGTGCTCAAATAACTGAACACTACAGTCCAGAGGAACTGGTGGGCAAGCAGGTCCTGGGGGTAGTAAACTTTCCTCCAAGGAATATAGCTGGATTTCAGTCGGAGGTCCTAGTGCTGGGCACCTACTCCCAGGGCGGAGTCGTGCTTATAGAGCCAGAGAGGGAAGTAAAAAAAGGAGATAGGCTTGGCTAGAAATAGCGGATAGCCAAAGAAAAATAAACTTTCCGTAAAAAAGGCTTGACAAGTTGAAAGTTTTGATATAGTATAGCCAGTAATTACAAAAAACCTGAATACAAATAGTGTTGAGGGAGAGAAAAATACAAACCTTTAAGACAGAGAACTGACAAATGGTGAGAGTCAGGATTAAAGATGTATATAATAATCACTCCTGAACTGTCGAGTTGAAATCATAGGAAAGTAAACGAGACCGGGCTCTTTTTAAAAGACTGCCACCGTTACATGGCTAGGGTTAAAGGCAAGCTCCTTGGACCTGAAGAGGCTATTTCCGTGAGGAAATTGTAAACATGGGTGGTACCGCGAATATTTCGTCCCTAGTATATCTATATATACTAGGGACTTTTTGTATTCAAATTGAAAGGAAAGGTGATGGAATGGAAAGGATAAATGGGTCTAGGATTTTGCTGGAGACCCTGCACAGATTAGGAGTCAGAGATGTCTTTGGCTATCCGGGAGGGGCAGTTATACCCATCTACGATGAAATATACAAATTTGACAAGATAAGGCACTATTTTTCAAGGCATGAGCAGGGGGCAGCCCACGAGGCAGATGGATATGCCAGGGCATCGGGCAAGGTAGGCGTATGCATAGCAACATCTGGACCGGGGGCATCCAATCTGGTGACGGGAATAATGACTGCCCACATGGATTCCAGTCCCCTCTTGGCTATTACAGGGCAGGTAGGTATATCCATGCTGGGAAAGGACTCCTTTCAAGAAAGCGACATAGTGGGAACTAGCCTGCCAATTACAAAGATGAACTATCTGGTTACGGACATCAGGGATCTGGTCAGAATAATCAAGGAAGGCTACTACATAGCGAGAACGGGAAGGCCAGGGCCTGTGCTCATAGACATACCCAAGGATGTCCAGATGGCAGAGATGGATATGAGGGACTATGAGAGCCTATATCAGGAGGAACTAAACCTACCGGGCTACAAGCCAAGGCCCCAGGTGGACAAGGAGGCTGTGGAAAAGGCCCTAAAATTAATAAGGTCCTCATCAAGACCTCTGATAATCGCAGGAGCAGGGGTAATCAAGTCGGACTCCTACTTGGAGCTAAGGGAATTTGCAGAGAAAAACCATATTCCAGTTACCATGACCCTCCTAGGTCTAGGGGGCTTTCCTAGCCAGCACCACTTGTCCTTGGGTATGCTGGGAATGCATGGAACCGTGCCTGCCAACCTGGCCACAGACGAGGCGGACCTGGTAATAGCAGCAGGTATAAGATTTGACGACAGGATAACAGGTGACCCAGAGGAGTTTTGTAAAAATGCCAAGATAATTCACATAGACATAGACCCAGCAGAGATTGGGAAAAACAAGGAAGTAGACCTAGGCATAGTTGCAGACCTAAAGGAAGTATTAGGCCAGTTTAATAGCTCTCTCAGTGGGCTGGAAAACAAGGACTGGTCAGAGAGGATAGGCGAACTAAAATCCCAGTATCCCATGGAATATCCCAAGTCAGAAAATGGGAGACTAATGCCCCAAGAGGTCCTGGAGGAAGTGGATAGGCTCCTGGAGGGAGATGCCATCATAGCCACTGACGTGGGACAAAACCAAATGTGGGCAGCCCAGTACCTAAGCTTTACAGAGCCCAAGACAATCATCACGTCGGGAGGGTCAGGTACCATGGGATTTGGACTGCCTTCGGCCATAGGGGCCCAGGTGGCAAGGCCAGACAAGAAGGTAGTGGCAGTAGTAGGGGACGGCGGATTTCAAATGACCTTCCACGAACTAATGGTGGCAAAACAATACGAACTCCCCATAAAAATCCTCATACTAAACAATTCCTTCCTTGGAATGGTGAGGCAGTGGCAGGAGATGTTCAATGAAAAGAGGTATTCCTTTGTGGATTTGAGCGTAAATCCAGATTTTAACAAGATAGCTGAGGCCTATGGCATCAGGTCGGCCACCATAGAAAACCGGGAGGAAATGGAGGAGAAGCTAGGGGAGCTATTGAAGGTAAATGAACCTGTAGTCGTCAATTTCATAGTAGAAAAAGAGGCCAATGTGCTTCCGATGATACCAGCAGGCAGAACAGTACATCACATGCTTGGGAAAAGGGGGGTTTTAGATGGAGCATAAGACACACCAACTGCTGATAATAGCAAAGAATACCAATGGCATCGTGGCTAGGATCATGTCCCTATTCAACAGAAGGGGCTATTTCGTAAAGAAAATGACAGCAGGCCACACAAATATAGATGGATATACCAGGCTGACCCTTACAGTAGAAGGGGACGAGAGAATACTGGAACAGATAAAGAATCAGGTCCACAAGATCATAGAGGTAACGAGGGTAAAGGTATTTCCCCAATCAGGGGTTATCAGGAGGGAAATGATGCTGATAAAGGTAAGGTCCGACAATGAAACCAGGCCCCATATTATTCAAATAGCAGAAATATACAGGGGCAATGTCCTAGATGTGGGGCCCAATTCAGTATCCATAGAGATAACGGGAGATGAAGAAAAGTTATCTGGATTTGTAGAAATGATGGACAGCTTTGGAGTCTTGGAAATGGCAAAGACAGGAGTCCTAGCCATGAGCAGGGGAGAAAAAATGTAATGGAGGAGATAAAATGGCAAAGATGTTTTATGAAGAAGACTGTAAACTGGAATTATTAGAAGGGAAAAAGGTAGGGGTGGTAGGCTATGGCAGTCAGGGACATGCCCATGCCCTAAACCTCTTTGAATCGGGAGTAGATACCATGGTAGGACTCTACAAGGGCAGCAAGTCTTGGGCCAGGGCAGAGGCAGCAGGCCTGAAGGTAGGTACAGTTGAGGAAGTTTCCCAGTGGGCAGATCTGCTTATGATCCTAGTAAGCGACGATAAGATGGTAGAACTCTATGAGGATAGCATCAGACCCCATTTGAAGGCGGGAAGATATCTAGCCTTTGCCCACGGATTTAACATACACTACGGTCAAATCACACCACCTGAAGATGTAAATGTATTTATGATAGCCCCAAAGGGACCAGGCCATACAGTGAGGAGCCAGTACCTAGAGGGCAAGGGTGTACCTTGCCTAGTGGCAGTGGAACAAGATGTGACAGGAGATACCCTAGAAATGGGCCTAGCCTATGCGGCGGGAATTGGCGGTGCCAGAGCAGGTGTAGTGGAGACCACATTCAAGGAGGAAACAGAAACCGACCTATTTGGCGAACAGGCAGTCCTATGTGGAGGAGTCACAGAGCTGATGAAGGCAGGATTTGACACCCTAGTAGAGGCAGGCTACTCTTCAGAACTAGCCTACTTTGAGACAGTCCACGAAATGAAGCTAATCATAGACTTGATAAATCAGGGAGGATTTAGCTATATGAGGTATTCCGTCAGCGATACGGCAGAATACGGTGACTACTCGGCAGGGAAAAGGGTAATCACCGAGGAAACGAGGAAGGAAATGAAGAAGATACTGGAAGAAGTCCAAGATGGAAGCTTTGCCAAGGACTGGATACTGGAAAACAAGGTCAATAGACCCAGATTTAATGCACAGAGAAAGCTGGAAGCAAGCCACCCAGTAGAGCTTGTAGGGAAAAAACTAAGGAGCATGATGAGCTGGCTCAAGAAATAAGGAGGGTGATGGAATTGAGAAGTGACAAGGTAAAGAGGGGGATAGAAAAGGCACCCCATAGATCCCTGCTAAAAGCCCTAGGCCTTACAAATGAGGAAATACATAGGCCCCTAATAGGCGTAGTCAACTCCTTTAACGAAGTAGTGCCAGGCCACAAGCACCTAAGGGAAATAGCAGAGGCAGTAAAGAAAGGGGTCATAATGGAGGGGGGAACGCCCCTGGAATTTCCAGCCATTGCAGTCTGCGATGGCATAGCCATGAACCATGATGGCATGAAATATTCCCTAGTCAGCAGGGAGCTCATAGCAGACAGTATAGAGATTATGACCTTGGCCCACGGGCTAGACGGCTTAGTAATGATACCAAACTGCGACAAGGTAGTACCTGGAATGCTCATGGCAGCGGCAAGGATAAATATACCTACCATAATCCTCAGCGGCGGACCCATGCTAGCTGGAAGAGTAGGGGACAACAATATAGACCTGAGTACGGTATTTGAAGCAGTAGGGGCAGTAAGTGCAGGGAAGATGTCAGAGGATGAACTGCTTATGATAGAGGACAATGCCTGTCCCGGCTGTGGCTCCTGCTCAGGAATGTTTACAGCAAATTCCATGAACTGCATGACTGAAGCTCTGGGCATGGCCCTTCCAGGAAATGGCACCGTACCAGCAGTCTACAGCGACAGGATAAGGCTGGCCAAGTACTCGGGTATGAAACTGATGGAGCTCTTGGAAAAGGACATAAGGCCAAGGGATATCCTGACCGAAGCGGCCTTTGACAATGCCCTAGCAGTGGACATGGCCCTGGGCTGCTCCACCAATACAGTCCTCCACCTATTTGCCATAGCCCATGAGGCAGGGGTGGCTATGGACCTAGACAGGGTAAGCCATATAAGCGAAAAGACCCCAAACCTATGCAAGCTAAGACCCGCAGGTCCCTACCATATAGAGGACCTTCACCGAGCAGGCGGTGTAATGGCAGTCATGGGGGAACTGAGGAAAAAGGACCTACTGGACCTAAATGTGACAAGCGTAACAGGCAGGTCACTGGGGGAGACAATCTCCAATTATGAGGTAAGGGATAGGAGGATTATAGCAAGTATAGAAAAGCCCTATAGTCAGACAGGGGGCATAGGAGTTCTCAGGGGGAACCTGGCCCCAGATGGGGCAGTAGTTAAGAGGTCTGCTGTGGATAAGGAAATGCTTAGACACCAGGGGCCAGCTAGGGTATTTGACGGAGAAGAGGAGGCCGTAGAGGCCATCATGGGAGGCAGGATAGAGAAGGGGGAAGTACTGATAATCAGGTATGAGGGGCCCAAGGGAGGTCCGGGCATGAGGGAAATGCTAACGCCGACATCTGCCCTGGCAGGTATGGGCCTGGACAAGGACGTTGCCCTAGTCACTGACGGGAGATTTTCAGGAGCTACAAGGGGGGCATCCATAGGCCATGTATCTCCGGAAGCCAGTGCAGGAGGACCCATTGCATTTGTAGAGGATGGAGATAGAATAAGTATAGATATGGTATTGGGAACATTAAACTTTGAAATAGATGAAAAGACATTAGAGGACAGAATGGAAAAATGGAAGCCAAGGGAAAGCAAGGTTCAAGGATACCTTGCCAAGTATGAAAGGATAGTTAGCTCTGCGTCCACAGGTGCGATTTGTATATGATAAAGGAGGAAGGCATATAAGATGAAAGAGTCATATGTATTTTACCAAGGAAAGATAGTAAGGGAAGATGAAGTAGAGGTAAGCGTAAGGTCCAAGATATTTAACTATGGCCTAGGCTGCTTTGAGGGCATAAGGGCCTACTGGGACGAAGAAAAACAGCAATTATATGGATTTGCCATGGAGGAACACTACCAAAGGCTCCACGAATCCGCCAAGGCCCTATTCATGGACCTGCCCTATACAGTTGAAGAACTATGCGATTTCACAGTAGACCTGCTGAAAAAGAATGGGCACAAGGAGACAACCTATATCAGGCCAGTAGTATATAAGGGATCCAACAAACTAAGCCCTACCCTCTATGGGGACGATGACGACAGAATAGTCATCTATACTCAGGCCCTAGGCAGTTATTCAGGCAAGGACACCCTTAGGGTAGCAGTCAGCAGTTGGAGGAGGATTTCTGATACCATGCTACCACCTAGGACAAAGGCCACAGCAGGCTACCTAAACTCAGCCCTGGCCTCCATGGAAGTACTGCAAAATGGATTTGACGAGGCCATCTTCCTAACCAATTCAGGTCATGTATGCGAGGGACCTGGGGAAAATATATTCCTAGTCAAAAAGGGCAAGCTAGTCACGCCGCCCGTATCAGATGATATCTTAGAGGGCATAACTAGGAAACTAGTCATGGACCTGGCTAAAAATGAGCTGGGCATGGAGATAGTAGAGAGAAGTGTGGCTAGGACGGAGCTCTACAATTCAGAGGAATTATTCTTTAGCGGGACTGCCATGGAAGTAACGGGGATTACAGAAGTAGATAGAAGAATGGTGGCCGACGGGAAGGAAGGGCCAGTAACCAAGGAGTTGAAAAAGCTATTTTTTGGACTGACAACTGGAAATAACCCCAAGTATGCCCACCTGTGCAGACCGGTATACTAGAAAACACGACAACTACCTGAAAAGGTAGTTGTTAATTTTTTTTAACATCTATAATTAGTTATTTAGTATGATAAAAGGGTATCTATAGCCTAAAACAAGGCAAAGAAGGGATAAAGATGAAATGGTTCTTAGACATGAATACGAGAAAGAAATTAGCAATCAGCTTTTTGTTAATGGCAGTAATAATTGGTTTTCAAGGTATTTATAGTATTGTGAATTTAAATAATGTCAACAACAATGTGGAAAAGATGTATAGTGGAGGCGTAGGGAGAATTAAATTGATGGATGAACTAAACACCAATCTCCATGAGGTAGAGGCAGAGACCCTTAAGATTGTATGGGAGTATCCTACTAATATGGACATCAATGTAGTCTATAGGGCAGACAGCCGAATAGCGGATTTGGTAGAGAGAAATGATGCTATTATTGAGGCCTACAAGCAATTTGACCTCCTGGGGGAAACACTGGAAATGGTAGCGGACTATGAAGTCGCCCTACAGAGATTTAGAGATATAAGAGCTGAAACGATTAGTGCAATTAAAAGCAACAACTTTTCACTAGGGCAAAAATTGAATGTGGAAACCAATGAGGCCAGAGAAAAACTAAGCGAGATAATCGAAGAGATGAAAAGCCAGGCTGACATATGGGCTGATGAAGTAATGGTAGAATCAAACAATGCCTATTCAAGGGTAAGGACCTTGTCCATAGCAGTTAGTGTAGTTGGTCTTGGACTTGCAGTACTTCTTAGCCTAGTAATCAGCAATGTAGTTACAAAACCAATAAATGCGTCAGTTGCTATTGCCAATTCCTTTGCCGATGGAGATTTTTCCATGACAATACCAGAAGAATTCCTAGAAAGGAAGGACGAGGGTGGAGAATTAGCCAATGCCTTCCACCAG
The DNA here is from genome assembly GCA_041655755.1 of Tissierellaceae bacterium. Lineage (GTDB taxonomy): Bacteria > Bacillota > Clostridia > Tissierellales > Tissierellaceae > JAAYFT01. Next base: position 1,898 of record JBBAEY010000026.1, on the reverse strand, counting down.
ATAACCCTGAGCATGCAGGAAACCCTAAGGGGGATTTTGGACACGGCAGAAGATATGAGTGCATCATCTGAAGAGCTGTCAGCTTCTTCCCAAGAGATGGCAGCCCAAGGGGAAAGCTCCAATATTGCCACTCAGGAAATAGCGGGCGGTATGGAGGAGACCTCAGCAGCCGTAGAGGAAGTTCTAGCCTCAAGTCTAGAAATAGGCAAGAGTGCCAGCCAATTGGCAGACAAGGCAACAGAAGGAAATAAGCTGGTAGTTGAAATAAAGTCCAGGGCAGAGAACTTGAGAAATGAAGGAGAGAAAGCCAAGGGCGAAGCCATAAGGATATATGAAGAGAATCAAAGGAAGATCCTCCAATCCATCAAGGAGGGGGAGGTAGTCAAGGAAATAGAGTTAATGGCCAACAGCATATCGGATATAGCAGGACAAACCAATCTATTGGCACTTAATGCAGCCATAGAGGCAGCTAGAGCTGGAGAGCAGGGGAGAGGATTCGCAGTCGTAGCAGATGAGGTCAGGAAATTAGCAGAGCAGTCTGAAACATCTGTAGAGGAAATTCAAGTCATGATAGATAGGGTTAGACTATCCTTTGAAAACCTGTCAGGAGATGCAAGGAATGTTCTCAAGTTCATAGACGAAGAAGTAATTGACGACTATGAATCCCTAGTTAAGACGGGAGAACAATACTTTGACGATGCAGATACCATGGGAAACCTGGTAAATGAATTTGCAGAGACCTCGGAGGAAATCCAGTCCTCCATAAATCAGGTAAATGACGTCATAGAAACAGTGGCAGCATCAGTAGAGGAAACAACTAGCAGCACCATGAACATATCCGAAAACACTCAGGAAATGAGCAAGGCTATGGAACAAGTGGCTAGGGTAGCGGAGGACCAGGCCAGCATGGCAATGAATTTGAATAATATGGTACAAAAATTTAAGATATAAAAAAGTGTGCCACCGGGGACGGTTCTCGGTGGCACACTTTTTTAAAATAGGACAGGTATTATCTAGTAGAAAGCCTTACATATTATAGATATTTACTCAAGTAAAAAATCAATTATGTTCTTTACCCTAATACCATCGTAATCCTTATAAATACTTTGGTCCATAGTCAATATATACTTTGGATAATTATCAGTGATAGCCTGCAAGGATTTCAACTCCCTATCCCTGGTATTTTGGTCCATAATTGTAGCTGATACCTGATAGTATATCTTTTCATCGGCCTTCATGGCTACAAAATCAACCTCAAGTTCTCCTATCTTACCAATATAGACCTCATAACCACGTCTGATTAATTCCAAGAATACAATATTTTCTAATATATGGCCATAGTCAGTATTTCTAAGACCAGTAAGCTGGTTTCGAATACCCATATCAACCATGTAATATTTACCAAGCGTCTTTAAAAACATCTTTCCCTTTAAATCATAACGATTGGCCCTATAAATAATAAATGCATTTTCTAGCATCTTTAAATAATTATCAATGGTATCGGCAGTGGACTTGCGGCCATTGCTAGACAAATAGTTAGCTATTTTCTTGGTAGACACAATACTGGCGACATTTGAGGCTATAAATCTGAGTATACCTTCCAGCAAGGCTGAATCCCTTACAGCGTTTCTATCTATTACATCTTTGATCAATACAGTGTTATATATACCCTCTAAAAAGGGACCAATTGTACTTGGGTAATCTATCAGTTGTACGACGGTTGGCAAACCACCATATTGAAGGTAACTATTAAAATGTTCATGGAATTTTAATTTGTCCTGGCAATCAATGAAATCTAAATATTCCTTAAAGGAAAGAGGTTGCATTTTAATCTCTACATATCTACCGGATAGGAGAGTGGATAACTCCGAGGATAACAAGTAGGCATTGGAGCCTGT
>JBBAEY010000025.1:0-25079 GCA_041655755.1 Tissierellaceae bacterium | reverse complement strand
AAAGCGGTGGTACAATCGTCATCTCCGAGGGAACTATCAAGGTGATTGGTGGCAAATATGGGGCCGGTATAGGTGGCGGCTATAGAGGAAGTGGAGGAGACATAAGCATTTCTGGTGGTCATATAGAGGCTATTGGAGGCGAATATGGGGCCGGTATAGGTGGTGGAGAAAAAGGCAGTGGAGGAAATATCAGCATCACTGACGGCTATATAGAGGTAGAGGGTGGCAAATATGGAGCCGGTATAGGCGGAGGAGATGAAGGGGCAGGAGATAGTATTAGCATCTCAGGCGGAGAAATCAGGGCCCTAGGTGGTTACAGCGGGGCAGGTATAGGCGGAGGAGATGAAGGGGCAGGGGGGAATATCAGCATAAGTGGAGGATATGTTGAAGCAGCATCCAATGACTATTTTGTTGACTTCCATGGCATTATGAGGTATACCTGCGGGGCAGGCATAGGTGGTGGAGCTAAGGGAGAGGGGGCCATTATTTCTATCAGTCCTGAAGCAAGTGTGTGGGCGACCTCAACAGCTACAGAGGGGAAGCCGGCAATAGAGGCAAAAGATGGCAGTAGTGGTCTAATCATAAATGCAAAACTAGACAGGGCAATACCTTCTAATATAGATGTTCACCTAAGGATAGGTTCCCACGGGTCGCCCTATGTCCTAGCAAGTAACTACAAGGCCTTTGCCTTCAGTAGCCCAGTAGATTCTGAATTCACTGCCTATAGGGATGAAGATTTTGGGGAAAGGCTAGGCAAGATTGTCACTGATGGGGGAGATGATCTGATAGTCGTCCAGAACCTGGCAGATGGTAATTTTATACCTACTAGTATTGAATATATAGCCGAAGATTTAAGTATTGATCTAGCCAGGGGAATTTATCATGCACCTGGTGTTAGCTTCAATAACTCGGAATTTACAATTGATGAGGGGGCAAATAATAGTGCCATAGCCATAAGTGGACAGACTGAAGAAAATAGAATTGCAGTTTATATGGATAGGGATAGGGTTGAGGATGTTAGGCTTATATTAAATGGAGTAGGTATAAAAACCAGTGCTGCTCCAGCCTTGGATTTAGGGTCATCTACTGAAGTAACAATTGAATTGGTGGAGGGTACAGAAAACATCTTCGATGCCAGCCAAGCAACTAATGCAGGGATATATTTAAACTACTATAGCGATTTAACCATTGTTGGAGAAGGGACCCTTAAGGCTTACGGAGGTAAGAATTTTGCAGCTATTGGTGTAAGCAATTACGATAATAAGGGCAATACTATTATCATCAATGGTGGAAGGGTAATTGCAATTGGCGGAAATAATGCAGTAGGCATAGGTAGTGGCTATGGGACAGCAGGTACCCTTAAGGTTGAAAGTGGCACAGTAATCGCCATTGGGGGCGAAAATGGGGCTGGTTTAGGTGGTGGAAGCTTCGGTGAAATTAGTATAGGAAGGGTAGAGATTAGCGAAGATGCAATGGTCCAAGCTGTATCTACAGGAGATAGGCTGGCAGTTGAGTCAGGTGAGGGAAGTAGCGGTAGCCTTATAAATGCTGTGCTTGATGAACCTATATCTACAGATGAAGCAGTTTATATAAGGATAGGGTCTGAAGGTGAAGTCCTGACTCTGCCTCAAGCCTATGCCGGCTTTGCATTCAATGTATCTTCACCACAGGAGCTAGGTGTTTATTCCGATGAGGGCCTAAGTACCTATCTAGGGAAAATAGTGGCAGTGGAGGATGGAGATGAAGCTATAGGCGCCCTCGACTTAAATAGGGACTATGGCAAGGCTACACCGGTAAAAATCCAGACTGAAGAAGGGGAGGAGAACAGCTACTACACTGTCACCATAGATGAGCCTTCAGGTGGGTCTATTGTAGCCAGTGAGGCCTCAGCTAGGGAAGGAAGCACCATTAACTTAACCATTACACCAGCGTCTGGTAAGCAGCTAAGGGCTGGAACACTTAAATACAATGACGGCAGTAGGGACTACCAAATTGTGGGCAACAGCTTTACCATGCCTGCTGCTGATATAAAGATAAGCGGGATTTTTGAAGATAAACCTAGTCCACCAGCATCCAGTGGAGGCGGGGGGGCCCTAGAGCCACCCAAGGCAAAAACTGAAGAAAAGCTGGAGGATAAGATTGAAAGCCGAGATGAAGGAGACTACGAGGCCAATATAAGGACTGGAGAAAATATGGAAAAGCCTATCCCAGTTCAGGTGGACCAAGATGGAGCAAGGGCCATTATAGATATAGGGCAGGAAGGGATTAGCTTAGGAGATAGTTTCATTATAATCCCCCCTATTCCAGATATTGATAGCTACACAGTGGGCATAGCTGTTTCAGATTTATCCAGGCCTGACGGTAGCGAGAGCATAACAATCGAAAGCAAAAATGGAATCATAGCCCTTCCTTCCAACATGTTGACGGAGGCCAAAGATATAAGGGGCGAAAGGGCACAAATTAATATTGACCAAGGAGATAGGTCATTTTTATCCGGGGATCTGGAGACAGTCATAGGAGATAGGCCCCTCATAAGCTTGAGCCTGTCCATTGACGGCAAAGGGGCAGACTGGAACAATTCTAAGGCACCTGTCAGGGTATCTATTCCCTACGAGCCCACTGCTGAGGAGCTAGGGAACCCTGAAAGCATTGTAATCTATAGGGTTGACCAACTAGGGAATTTTGCTACTATAGCAGATGGCTACTATGATGCAGAAAAGGGAATGGTTAGTTTTAGTGGTAGTAGCTTCAATAATTATGGAGTAGGCTATAAAAAGGTTGACTTCAAGGATGTAGCACCTACTGCATGGTATAAGGAAGCTGTAAACTATATTGCAGCAAGGGAAATAACTGCTGGAACTGGTGGGGGAAACTATAGTCCTGAGGGCAAGCTTAGTCGTGGTGAATTTATGGTACTCATGATGAAAACCTATGAAATATCTCCTGATATAGACATAGAAGATAACTTCCTAGATGCAGGAGATACCTGGTACACTGGCTACTTGGCAGCTGCTAAGCGTTTGGGAATATCAGCAGGCATAGGAGATAATATGTATGGACCCGACATGCATATTAGTCGCCAGGAAATGTTTACACTCCTATACAATGCACTAAAGCATATGGATAGGTTACCCCAAGGGGAGACTGGAAAAAACCTTACAGATTTCACTGATGCTACAAGCATTGCGGCTTGGGCAGAAGAGGCCATGGAACTGATGGTAGAAACTGGGACTGTAAGCGGCAGTGGAGGAGAACTTTCCCCAAGTAGGACTACAAGTAGGGCAGAAATAGCACAAGTGCTATATAATCTCTTAATTAATTAGGAAGATTAATAAAAAAGTTCCCTATTTTCTAGGGAACTTTTCCTTTCTTAGTCTAAGTAATCTGATTACAATATAGGCGGCTATTCCAATTATTAGGGCATAGGGGAGAAGATAAACTATTGAAATGATAAAGTTGCCAATATTGTAGTTGAAGAAGTAGAGGGAGTCCTTAAAGGCATTTATCAGCTTTTGGGAAAATGGAGTTTTCACATTTTCACTAGGGCTGAGCTTAGCCACTTCCTCTATATTTACATAGATTGTACTGTAGTCAACCTTATCATCCATCTCCACCAAACTGGCCATCAGGTTTTCCTTATCGTATATGATATCGCTTAGCTGGTTTTCTAGGGCAATTATATCTTCCATCTTATCTGCCTTTTCCAGCAGGCTTAGGATTCTTTCCTCCTTAGTCGTCACCAGCCTCAGCCTAGATTCTGTGTCCCTGTATCTCTTTGTTATATCCTCTTTTGAGGTGTTCTCTGATATTATATTTCCTATTTCCTTGATTTCCTCTACAAATCCAGGCATTTCTCCCTTTGGAATACGGATAGTATAGTTGGAGTACTTTAGCCCACTATAATTTATATAGTTGTTGTAGGAAATGTTGGAGTCCTCAATATAGCCCTTGTATTTAGAAATAAGGGAATTCAACTTGTCTGTAGTATCCATGAACTCCTTGGTTTGCATGGTGATGGATACAGTGGTAATGACCTTTTCCGGCTCAGTAGATGTATATCTGCCATATTCCCCTGTTGCCATATCCATACTGCTGGATTCAGACTTAGCCCTGACAGGGGCCTCTGACTCGACAGAGCTAGAAGGTCCCATATCTGGGCTACTCTTAGCACAGGCGGTGATTAAAAGCATAAAAGACAGCAATAGGCCCATAAAGAGAAAAAGCTTTTTATTCTTCATTTTCATCCCTCCTTAACTGCATTATATCTGATATTAAAAAAATATAGTATACAAAATGGTTACAATATTGACAATAATGGGAATTATGTTTTATAGGCAATTCACTATGGGTATATATAGGCTAACGTTTAGGTACATAGAAGGTGAAAAGGTGGAAAAAAGATTGAGGGAATACAAGCAAAATCTAATCCCCATAGGCATATCAATCCTGATTGGCCTCATAGTTGTAGTAAACCTTTTGGTGATTAATAGTCCAAGGAAGGATATAAGATATAGGGCTGTTGGCGGGCTCATAGACCTGAGTACCTGGGACGGAAAGGGAATTATAGCCCTAGATGGGGAGTGGGACTTTTATCCGGGGGTCCTGCTGATGCCGGAAGACCTGGATAGTCACGATGATACTAGCCTTAAAAGGGGTATTCAGGTCCCAGGCTCTTGGATTGACAAGATGGAGGACATGGAGGGGTCAGCTACCTACAGATTGAGGATTAAGCTTCCAGAGGATGGCATGTATGCCATAAAGACTAGGACAATCAGGCTGTCTAGTAGGTTTTTTCTAAATGAAAATGAGATAATCAGGGCGGGAAATCCCACCCTATCCCTTGATGACTTTATAGCTGAAAGCAGGTACAAGTTTGGGGTATGCAGCAGCAGGGATAATGAGATCGAGTTAATAGCCCATGTGTCAAATTACAAATATGCCAGGGCAGGGGGGATTTTGAGGTCAATCGAATTTGGGGCCTATGACTCCATGGCAAAGGAAAATAATAGGGCCCTTATTCTTGAGGCCATGGTTATAGCGTCAACCATGGTGGTAGGTGTCTACTTTCTTATCCTATATTTTCTCAGAAGTAGGACCAGATATCTGCTTTTCTTTAGTGGGGTTAATTTACTTATGGCATTTTACATGTCTACTATGAATGAACAGCTCCTCCAATTTATTTATGATTATGGATTTACAAGCAGAACTAGACTACAGATAGTTAGTATGCTCTTGGTGTCCATATCATTGCTCCAGTTCATATACCATTTTTTCACCCCCTATGCCAACAAAAAAATAGTAAATACCATTAGCATTGCCAACCTATTGTTGTTTTTACTGATTTTCAGGAGCTTTGCTAGTATGGATTCCAGCTATATTAGGCTGGTCCAAAGCCTTGTAGTAGGAGGCTATGCTATTTCCTACCTATACCTGTCCTATATACTATTTAAGGCAGTAGCTAGGAAGGCGGATTCCCTTGGGTGTATCCTGCTAATAGCAAATTCCCTAATCTTCTATTGGGTGACTATGGGCCTGAAGATAATATTTGAGATAGATTTGGGTAAGACTGAGGTGATTTTGATCTTGTCTGCAATCGGAGGGGCTGCAGTATTGGTGACCCACAGGCTGCATCAGGACTACAAGGAGGTAAATGCCCTGTCAGAGAAACTTCTAAGGCAGGATAAGCTGAAGGACGAATTCTTGGCTAAGGCCTCCCATGAGCTGAGGACCCCACTCCATATAATATTGAATTTGGCAAAGAGCCTAATTGAAGGGAGAAAGGGAAGCCTAAATCCCAAGCAGCAGGAGGACCTATTATATATAGAGCAGGAGGGTCAAAGACTTACTAGGCTGGTAATCGACCTCTTGGATGCCTCACAGATAAGGGAGGGGAACTTAGCCCTTAGGCTAGGCTCCCTTAGACCCTACAAGGTAATAGACGATATTTTAAAGGAAATGAAAAGTCTAATCCCAGAGGATAAATTCATCCTACTGAAAAACCAGCTTCCAAGAGATTTTCCAGCCATAAGGGCGGACTCCGATAAGTTCAGACAAATAGTATATAATCTGGTAAACAATGCCATAAGCTATACCCTAGAAGGGGAGGTAGTAGTTTTTGGCAACTATACTGATGATAAGGCCCAGTTTATAGTGTCGGATACAGGGGTTGGGATAGAAGAGAAGTATTTCAACGAGGTGTTTGATATCTTCTATCAAAAGCCCGTAGAGGGTGGGGAAAGCCGTGGACTAGGTATAGGGCTTTCCATAGTAAAGCATTTGGTAGAGAGTCAAGGCGGTGAAATCAGCCTGCAATCAGTATATGGAGAGGGATCAGACTTTGCCTTTACCATACCCCTATACCAGGGAGAAGGACAGGAAGGGGAAGATGAAAAACTGCAGGGTGAAAGCTATAAGAAGATAGTTCCCCAGTTTCAAAGGCAATCCAACATCTATGGGGATAGGCCTACAATCTTGATTGTAGACGACGAGCCCCTCAACCAAAAAGTTATTCTAGAGATTTTGGAATCGGAAAACTACAATATCTTTTTGGCAGACAGTGGGACAGAGGCCCTGGAAATCCTTGAAGAAAACAAGGTCGACTTGATCATTCTAGACCTTATGCTGCCAGATATAGGGGGCGACAAGATATGCAAGGAAATAAGGCGGACCTACTCCATGGCAGAGTTGCCAATCCTGATGCTCACAGCTTCGGGTAGCAGGAGTGACCTAATAAGGGGATTTGACTACGGGGCCAATGACTTCCAAAGAAAACCCCTAGAGCCTGAGGAACTATTGTCTAGGATTCAGTCCCTCTTGTTGGTGAAGAGAACTGTAGAAGAGGGTTTAGAGAGGGAATTTAAATACTTTCATTCCCAGATTGCACCTCACTTCCTCTACAATACCATCAACACTATTATAGGCCTTAGCTACAAGGACCAGGAAAGGGCCAGGGAGGCCCTCAACAACCTATCCCTCTATTTCAGGGGTAAGCTGGATATCCACATGGAAAAGGGACTGATTCCCCTAGAAAGAGAACTTGAACTGGTGAGGGCTTATTTGGCTATAGAGGAGTTAAGATACGGTGATAGACTTGAAATAGACTACGATATAGGCGAAGATATTCAGGCCATGATTCCCCCCTTGACCATACAGCCCCTAGTGGAAAACTCAATCCGACACGGCATCAGGAAAAAGGACAAGGGAAGGATAAAAATTAGTGTAAGGGAAGAGAATGGCCTGGTAAATATAAGGATAGAAGATGACGGTATAGGCATGGACGAGGACAAGCAAAGGGAACTCCTTACAGGGGGCGGACAGAGGATAGGTTTTAGAAATGTACTTGAAAAGATAAGGAAATTAAAGGGGGCCAGCTTTTCCCTTGACAGCAGTTTGGACAAGGGGACAGTGGTGAACATTACTATAGCAGGGGTGAAATACTATGAGGGTAATCTTAGTTGACGATGAACCTATTGCCTTGGAGGTTCTGGAAAGAAGGCTAGAGAAGTACAGTTACATTGATTTAATAGGCAGTTATAGAAATCCAATGAATTCCTTGGGTGAGATAGTGGGCAAGAAGCCAGATGCCATATTTCTTGACATAGAAATGGGGGAGATAAATGGCCTGGAATTTGCTGAAATCCTAATGGAAAAGTTAGGTAGTGTAGATATAGTATTTGTTACAGCCTATTCCCAGTATGCAGTAGATGCCTTTGAATTCAATGCCATAGATTATTTGCTAAAGCCAATACAGGAAAACCGTCTGGAAAAGACACTAGAAAGGCTAGTGGAGAGCACAAAAAAGAGGACAAGGACAGAAAAGGCCTTAAGGATTACAAGTTTTGCATCTTTTCAGGCCCTAGATGGCAGTGGGGAACAATTGACATGGCGTACTCAAAAGTCAAAGGAACTATTTGCCTATCTCTGGCACAATCAGGACAGGATAGTGCCCAAGGCAGTCATAATGGAGACCATATTTCCCCAAAAAGATCTGGACAAGGCGACAACATTGCTTCATACAACCGTATATCAGCTAAGGAAAGGTCTGGAAAAGCTTGGCTATCAAAAGAGTGTAATATATTTGAATGATGGATACAGATTGGATATAGCCATAGACTCTGACTTGAAGGAATTAAATAGGATACTGGGCCTGGACCAACAGAATGAATGCCAGATAGAGACAATCATAGACATATACAAGGGCGATTTCCTAGAGGAGGAGGCCTATGACTGGGCAGTAGATACTCAGCTAACAGTTAGGGAAAAGGTACTGGCCATCCTTTATAATTTTTCCAACAGTCAACTAAAAGAAAATATAGGCAGCAAAACTCTAAAAAGTTGCCTAGATAAGATAGGCCTTATGGATCCCTTCAACGAAGATATGGCAGAAATAACGATAAAATATTATGGCCAGCAACATAAAAGATACAATCTCGAAAACTTTTTCAAAGAATATAAACAAAGACTTTGGGAGGAAATGAGCCTAAAACCCATGGATAGCACCACAGAGCTCTACAATAAATATATTTAAATATAGCAAGAAAATGGACTGGAACCCTATAAATGGATTTCGGTCCTTTTTTGTTCAGTATTTGTTAAGTGACCATAAGTATAATCAATATATAAGAAGTAAACTATTTCAAAATAATAGAAAGCATATATCTGATATGATTACAAATCTATCAATAGGAGTGAAAAAATGGATTATTATTATGAGGCCATAACCACCGATGAAACTGCTCCAATGAAGGTTTTCATCCACAGTGTAAAGGAGCTGCAAATGCACTTTCATAGGGAAATGGAAATCATTATGGTACTAGAGGGATCTGTAAATGTGAAGGTAGGCTCAAATGAATACCTGCTAAGGGAAAATGATTTAATCCTAGTCAATGCCAACGAAATACACAATACTAGCAAGACTGACGAAGAGAATATACTGTTGGCCCTGCAACTTGATGTGAATCACTATGAAAAGTATTATCAAGGATTGTCCAGCAAGGTATTCAGTTGCAAATCCTTCCTTTATCCTGAGGAAGAAGAAAAATACAATGCAGTCAGGCATTACCTGGCAAAGTTAGTCTGGAACCTACTTAGGAGCAAAAATAGGAATATGTTTGTACTGGGCAGTGATATTCTCTTGTTTGTCGACTATATAATTAAGAATTTTGAGGATATACAGTATGAGGAGCGAATGCTAAAAAATGCAGAGAAGAATATCCAGAGACTGACCAATATGATAGACTTTATCGACGAAAATATAGGTAAGGGCGTAACCCTAAAGGACGTCGCCGACCAGGAAAAACTGAGCATGTACTATACATCCCATTTTCTCAAAAAGTACATGGGAATGTCCTTTCAGGAATATGTAAATATTAAGAGATTAGAAAAAGCCAAAACCCTTCTTAGAGGTTCAGATAAAACCATTACGGATATTGCATTTGAAAGCGGATATCCCAGTGCCAAGGCCCTCAACTCAATGTTCAACAAGGTATATGGGTTTCCTCCATCCCATTACAGGCAGAATAGGGACATCGATGAAGAGAATCCCAGTGACTTAGGTATAGTAAAGAAAAAGAGCAGGACCTACCTAGATGTAGACAGGACAAGTGCCTTTTCAAGCTTATTTGAGTACCTAGACTATTTTGGAGTAGGGGAACTACAAAGTAGTGAAAAAGTCAAATCAAAGAGAACCATAGTCGTCGATGCTAGAAAACAGGGGCTAGCTCACGACTATTACTGGAAAAATCTAACTACATTTGGTAGAGCCGCAGAGGGACTTAGAGCCCAGTGGCAAAGCCAGTTGAGAGAGATACAAGGGGAAATTGGGTTTAAATATATTAGATTTCACGGTATATTCTCAGATGATATGATGGTAGTCAACTATGACGATAAAGGCAGGATAATCTATAACTGGTCCTATGTAGACGAACTACTTGATTTTTTCAAGGAAGTAAATATAAAACCCTTTATAGAACTGGGATTTATGCCATCTGAGATTGGGGAATCAGATGAAACCATGTTTTGGTGGAAGGCAAATATATCCCAGCCAAAGGAAATGAGTCTATGGACGGACATGGTAAAAGAATTTGTCAGACATATAATCAATAGGTATGGTCGAGAAGAAGTAGAGTCCTGGTACTTTGAGGTGTGGAACGAACCCGAGCTTGAACATGTATTTTGGGTCGGGGGCAAGGAGGGGTACTTTAAATTCTATGAGGAAACGGCCCTTGCTGTAAGGTCCATAGGGGACAAGCTGAGGGTGGGAGGTCCATCTATTACCCATCAGGCTATTAAGGACAGCAGTTGGCTGGAGGATTTCCTCTCCTATGTAGATGAGAAAGATGTACCCCTCGACTTTGTTTCCCTGCACATTTACCCTGAGGCCTTTTCTCAGGAGGAGGAAATGAGCGACTTGTTAGAGGGTCTAAGAAATGGCACTGAGATCTTGCAGATCATGATGAAACATAGGACAATGAAAACCATATATTTCAGCCAGGATCACACATATAAGACACTGGAATCAGCAGGCAGAAAGATTAAATCAAATCTGTCAAAAGAAGCTGAAATCCATATAACTGAATGGGGTGCAACATCCAATGGGAGAAATTTAATAAGCGATACATCCTTTATGGCAGCCTTCATAGTTAGAAATGTCTTGAAATCCATAGGACAAACCAATTCTCTGGGTTACTGGACGTTTACAGATATAATGGAGGAAATGAAGGCAGGTATATCTCACTTCCATGGGGGTTTTGGATTAATTAACAAAGAGGGTATCAAGAAACCATCCTATTTTGCCTATTACCTCTTGTCTAAATTGGGGAATGAGATAGTGGCTAGAGGGGACAATTATATAGTCACCAAAAATCCCCAGGGCATACAGGTAATGGTTTACAATTTCACTTACTTTGATGAGCTTTTCCTAAGTGGAGATACATCAGCTCTGACATATAAGGAAAGGTATTCAGTATACGAAAACAAGGAATCTATGGATTTGGAAATCCTCATTGAAGGCCTATCTGGGGGCCATAAGATGACCAGATACGAATTGAATAGGGAATATGGCTCGGCCTTTGACCAGTGGCTAAAGATGGGGTCCCCCGAGGACATGACCGAGGAAGAGTTAAACTATTTAAAGGGCAAGGCACAGCCAAGGATGACAATTGAATATTTCGACGCGTCGGGGAAAGAGAAAATACATTCCCATATTCCAATACATGGAGTAGAGCTGATATTAATTGACAAGCAAGTCTAGGAATTATGTGAGTAAGTAATAGGGGGAATATGAATGGATATATTTTTGGCTAGGCAACCAATTTTTGATGCCAATGAAGATGTTTTCGCTTACGAAATCCTATATAGAAGTGGAATGGCCAATGCCTTTGATGGGACGGAGGGAGACAAGGCTTCCTCTGAGGTCATTGTAAATACATTTCAGACATTTGGAATTGAGAATTTGTCTAATCAAAAACCTGTATTTATTAATTTCACGGAGAATTTGATTCACGATGAAGTTGCCACCTTGTTTCCTAATAACCTATTGGTGGTAGAGCTCTTGGAGGACATAGAACCAACTACAGAGATCGTAGAGAAATGTAGGGAATTAAAGAAGATGGGCTATAGGATAGCCTTGGACGATTTTTTAAACCTCCAGGGCTATGAACCCCTAGTAGAACTGGCAGACATAATAAAGATTGATTTTATGGCTATGAAGGGTTGGGAGATAAAGGATATCCTCCAAAGCTTTAGTAAATATAATATAGAGTATCTGGCAGAAAAGGTGGAAACTAGGGAGGAATTTGAATTTGCTAAGACCCTGGGTTTTAAGTATTATCAGGGCTTCTTCTTTAGCAAACCAGAGATAGTTAGCTCAAAGAAACTCGTACCCATAAAAGCCAACTATCTTCAATTGGTGGATATAGTGAATGAGAAGGCCAACATAGACTTTGAGAATATGACTAGAATCATATCCAGAGACCTGTCTTTAACCTACAATCTATTGCGTTTGGTAAACTCTGCGGCCTTCGGCTTCAGGTATAAGATTAATACTGTTAGACATGGCTTAGTTGGCCTAGGAGAGAGAGAAATAAGGAAATGGATACACCTACTGGTCCTAAATGACATGGGGACCAATATGCCAGATGAATTAACCAGGACCTCCCTGATTAGGGCTAGGTTTTTGGAATTGATGGCAGTCAATACCAGATACAAGAGTCAATCAGAGGACCTATTTTTAATAGGGCTCTTCTCCCTTCTGGATGCCATATTGAAAAGGCCCCTAGAGGGGATATTAGAGGAGATAAAAGCTACAGAGAAAGTAAAGGAAGTATTGCTCAGGGGAAATAATGAATTGGACACCCTATATCATCTAGCTATACACTATGAAAAGGGCCAGTGGGATGAAATGATTACACTCGCCAAGAAGCTGGACATAGACAGCAATACAATAGTTTCCTCCTATGTGGATGCCCTCATATGGTACAATATGCTCCTAGTGGAGAGATTGCAATAGACCACAAAGAGCACTTATATTTATATGATAAAAGGTTGCCTTAAGTATAGACAATACTTAGGGTAACTTTTAATCATATAGGACGTTAAAACTTCAAAATAGCAAGGAATGGGATAGAATAAGGCAAGATAGGCATATATTGCTTTAAGGCGGTGAAGTATAATATATTTTAATTAGTATGCCCTATCCGACGGAGAAAACCTAGGAAGATTAAAAAAAGAAGGAAGTGGTGTCATGGAAAAAAGACTATTGAGTTTGATTTTGGCCCTTACGCTGATTTTAGGAGGACTAGCCCCATTGGAAGTATTTGGAGCTGAAGGTGGTGGGGTACAGATAGTCATAGATACAGAAGATGAGCCGATTTATTATTCTGAGGACGATGAACCTGCGAAAATACTAGATAAGATTACAATTACGGTTCCGGTTGATAGCAATACCAATGAGGAGAAAGTCTTATTCGCCGGGGGATATTTTGAAATAGATCTCATAGAAGCAGATGAAAGAAGACCCTATGAGACATTAACATTGGAGCCTGGGACCTACGAAGATGGGGAAGATGTAATCCATGTAGACGAAGAAGGAAATATCAGTCTCAATGGCGAGGATATTGGTAGGGTGAATCCAAGGCTCAACGGGGAAGTAGATGATGAAAATAATCCATTGCCACTTAGGGTCGATTTTTCTACACCTTTGGAGAATGGAGATTTTAGTGAGGACACAAATATCTTATGGGATACAAATGGAAAAGCAGGAACTATAAAAGGCTGGACCATAAGGACATCTAATGGAGTTTCAGGTTATCTAAATCAAGTTTGGCTAGGAGATTTGGCTATTTTTACACGGGGAAGTGGAATTACGTCAATAAAAAGCAATGGTAGCCGTACAATTTACGTAGAAAATGAGGAAAAAGGAAAGCTGGAGGCTGTAGAAAAGGAACAAAATCTATATAATGTTACCGCAAAAAATATATATAATGAGGTATATTCATTTGAAACAGATGTGAAGTATGAAGTTAACACCAATGGTAAGGGTAAAGAGGGTACAGAAAGGAAACTTAATGGAGTTCCAGCAGATGGCTATGTAACTGAGATAGGTGAAGACTTTATAGAAAAGAATAGAGGAAATGTTTTAAAATTGGGATTTAAGACAGGTAGTGTCGATAAAAACAGCACATCATATAGTTCGGTTTTTGGTCCCGATGCATTTAGCACCCCATTTTTAGCTAAAAAAGGTGATAAAATAGCTTTTGATTGGAGAGCTTTTATCAAATATGAAGACGGGAAGAAAAATTCATCCTACTATGACGATTATGA
Source organism: Tissierellaceae bacterium (assembly GCA_041655755.1). Classification (GTDB taxonomy): domain Bacteria; phylum Bacillota; class Clostridia; order Tissierellales; family Tissierellaceae; genus JAAYFT01. The sequence goes on along the minus strand of JBBAEY010000025.1, from coordinate 11,258 downwards.
GGTATATGGATTTCTAGTAGATGAAGACGATAATCATGAAATAATAATGTATGGGCGTGGAGAAGTACAACCTTGGACAACTAATACTTTTACAATTACAGAAGATGGGGAATATAGATTTCGATTTGTGGCAGGTTCTTATGATAATACAAATGGAGGAAAACTTGGTGCTACCCTTCATATCGACAATATTCGCCTATTTAAGAAATCTGTTACATCCAAGGTTGTCCAATTTATAGCAAAAAATATCACCTATAAAAATGGAAATGTAAATCAATTAGCTCATGAACTAATTGGGGACGGTGAGGGTGAAGCAACTAGGACTGTTGTAATTACAGCAGGGGACCTAACAGATACCGAAAATAACACAAGGATAGATACTACGGTCACTGCAACAGTTAATATCGAATTAAATAAGCCACCAAAGGTTGAGATAGAGGATGAGGATGCGGACAGGGATGAAGAAACTGGTCTAATAACTATTTCAAAAGAAACAGATAACATGACTCCTATAGAGGGCTCCTTGTCGGCAGAGGACCCAGATGGAGATGATTCTGAAGATGTAGCTTACTCCATTCTAGATGGTAATATAACTGATGAAGGATATACAAAAACTACTGAGAAGGGTGGAGAGGTAATTATTGACGAAAATGGTAATTGGTCATATAGCCCCAAAGATGATTTTACGGGGGAGGACCAATTCACCATAAGGATAACTGACAAAGATGGTGGCTGGACAGATGTAGTTATCAAGGTAGAGATTATAGAAAGTCCAAAGATTTCTTTTTATAGGGAAGAGGGAAGTCCAGAAACATACGATACCAAAAAGATTGCTAGTGGAAAGGCCCTTGGAGGTGCTAATTTCCCAGAGGTACCAACTAAGGAAGGTTATGTTTTCAAGGACTGGTATTATAAGGATGGAGAGGAAGAAGAATTTACAGTAGATACCATTATAGTAAAAGACATAGATGTATATGGTAAATGGGAAATTAATAAATATAGTGTAACATTTAATGAACAAGATGGAAATGAAACAACGACAACAGTAGATCATGGAGAAACGGTCACCAAACCAACAGACCCAACAAAGACAGGCCATACATTTGGGGGCTGGTATAAGGAAAAAAACTATAATAATCTATGGGACTTTGATAGCGACACAGTAACTAAAAGCACTACACTATACGCAAAATGGACTATAAACAAGTATACAGTATCCTTTGATTCCAAAGACGGTTCAGAGGTAGATCCACTAACCATAAACTATGGTACATCCTTGAGTGGCAATATGCCGACACCAACTAAGGAAGGCTATGTTTTCAAGGGCTGGAACACAAAGGCAGATGGCAGCGGAAGCCAATTTACTAGTTCTAGCAAGGTGACAGAGGATATTACAGTCTATGCACAATGGGTAAAGATAGGTGAAAGTGATACTAGTACAGAGGTTAAAAGTGGAGATTCTAAAGAGGGGAAAATTGAACCCAAGGAAGATAAGGAAGGGAAGATAATTTATAGAATTGTCGATGGGCCTGATAATGGGGAAGCTACAGTAGACGAAAAAGGTGATTGGAACTATGAGTCCAATGATGGTTTTGTAGGCGAAGACAATTTTATTATAGAAATTATCTATCCAAATGGAGATACTGAATTGGTACCAATAAAAGTAGTAGTGAAAGACCCAGGTACTGAAGAAACAGCAAAGGATACTACAAAAGATGGGAAAGTTGGTACGGGTGAGTCAGGGGTCCCAGCCGACAAGGAATACTCCTATGAAATTGGTGAGGAACCAGAACATGGGGAAGCCGTCGTAGATGAAAATGGAGAATGGACCTATACTCCTGATGAGGATTTTGATGGCAAAGACGAATTCACCATAGTAGTAAAAGAAAAGGACAAAGAAGATCCAATAGCTACAATTCCAGTAAAGATAGTAAAAACAGAAAAGAATAAACCAGTAGAAATCACACCACCAGAAGGAATAGATAATCCAGGGGAGTATAAGCTAAAAAATGACTCAGGCCCAACTAATGGAACAGTAGAAGTAGATGAAGATGGCAAGGTAACTTATAGGCCTAATGAAAACTTTACAGGTGAAGATGAATTTACCTTGGAAAATGATGATGGCGACCAAATCATAGTAAAGGTAATAGTAAAGAAAGCAAAGGAAAGACCAACAGTAACGTCAACAGTATATGCACCAACGACCCCGACTGGAATTACATTTGAAATCAAAGACCCACCGGGTGCTGAAAATGGGGAAGCCACCGTAGATGAAAATGGAGACTGGACCTATACCCCAAATGATGACTTTGATGGCGGGGACGAATTCACCATAGTAGTAAAAGAAGATGGGGAAGTGGCGAAAGAGATTCCAGTAAAGATAGTAGTTACAGATAAAGATGAGCCAGTAGAAATAGATATGCCAGGTAATGTAGATGTCGACAATCCAACCTATACTAAAGTAAAGGAACCCCAAAATGGGACTGTCACAATAGATAATGGCAAGGTAACTTATACCCCTAATGAAAGCTATACAGGTGAAGATGAATTTATAATAATAGTTTCAGTTGGAGATGAGGATGAAGTCGAATTGGTCGTAGTAGTAATAGTGCAAGAGCCTATAAACGAACCAGAAGAAGTAACTGGTAAAGTGACATCGCCTGAAGACTCTAATGATGGGACCAGGTATAAAAAAGAAGAAGACAAAGACACTGAAAAAGGCGGGAAGGTCACCATAGATGAAGACGGTAATTGGACATACACACCTGAGCAAGACTTCACAGGTGAAGATGAGTTCACCGTTAAGATAATAGACGAAGACGAAGAAGTAATAGAAGAAGTTGTCGTCAAGATAATAGTTACCGATGAAGATGATCCAACATTGGCCATTATAGATAAAGATGGAGATGAAGGAGCCAATGGAGAAGTACCTCTAGATGAAGATAGGCTAGGAAAGATAGGGTATGAAATAATCGATGGGCCAACTAATGGACAAGCAGATATCGACCAAGATGGCAATTGGGAATACACTCCAAATGAAGGTTTTGGTGGGGAAGATGAATTTACCGTCAAGGTAACATACCCCAATGGAGATATTGAGATAATCACCATACAGGTAGAGGTTAAAATAGAGGTGTATATCGAGCTTACGGCAGATCCTGAAACCATAGTAGCCAATGGCAAGGATAAAACTGATTTAACCGCTACTGTCAAAGATTTACTTGGCAATCCAGTGGAGGGCGTTGAAGTTGAATTCACTACTGAAGAGGGCAAATTTGAAGCCAGCAGTAATGATGATCCTAAAATATATGTAGGTGTTACGGATGAAAACGGTGTAGCAATAGTAACCCTTATATCAGAAAAGAAAACTTATGATGAAGGCGAGGAACCAAAATCCGTTAAAATCCCAGTAACTGCAAAAGTAGATGACAAGGAGAATGGGCTTACTGGGGAACAAGAAATTATAATGACATTTGAACCTTCCTCAATTACGGGTATTGTCAAGGATAAAGATGGCAAACCTATAGAAGGAGCAAGAGTAAAACTGGGAGGTAGGGAATACCTTACTGATTCCGATGGTAGGTACAAAATATTTATACCCGAAGGGGATAAAAAATACGAAGTAGAAATAATAAAGGAAATAGAGGTAGGAGATGAGAAGGTAGAGGTATCCTTTACTCAAACAACCGTAGTAGGGGAAGTCTCTGGTGAAAAGGAAGAAGCTCACAATGCTAAAAAAACTCTTACGGGCATAATAATTACTAAGGAAAAAGATGAGCAGGGAAATATAGTAAATAAGCTGGCAGGAAAAAAAGATAAAGACGATAGTAAAGAAACAGAAAAAATAGCCATTATCCAGGTATCAAAGAATGGGAAAGGTTTGGATCCAGATGACGGGGATGCTAAAAAAGGTGAAGTAGATTCAGACACGGGAGTATTTACAGTAGAAGATCTGGAAGTAGACACTAAATATGAATTTCTAATTGTAAGAGAAATAGAAATAGAAAAGGAAGATGGAACAAAAGAAACAGTCGAATTGGTAATAGGTAAGATGGCAGCAGAATTAACTGAAGATGGGGAAGTAACATTCCACGAAGAGTTAATTGACCCCTATGGCACCATAACGGATAGTAATGGCGATATTTTAGGGGGAGTAGAGCTTAAACTCTACTATGCAAATACTCAGAGAAATATTGACAAGGGAAGGAAACCGAACACACCAGTACCTCAGAATCATTTAGGTGGAATATTTGACTTTCCACCCAATGACAATGCCAATCCACAGACAAGCACAAACATCACAGTATATAGTGATATAACTGGCGATCATGGGAACTATGGATGGATGGTACCAAATCACGGGGATTATTATATCATAGGAACAAAGTCTGGATATAAGACATACGATAGCAGAATGGATGCAAATTCAGGATCTGGAACACCAGGCAACTATTATATAGCTGTTGATAATGATATAGTAAAATACGATTTCACCATGGACAAGGTATCCTTCAGCAGTGGCAGCACTACAGTGGCGCCACCAAAGGAAGAGCCAGTAGAAGAAATCACCCCTGAAATAATAGTAGAGATAAGCACCAATCAGAGGAATTATTTAGAGGGAGCAGAGGCCACTCAGGACATTGACTACCTCAACGAAGGCGACGAAGTAACGAATGTAGAATTAGTGGTTACAATACCAAAGGGTGCAGAAGTAGTAGATCCAGATGGGGGTACAGTAGAAGGGAATACCATAGTATGGCTAATAGAAGAAATAGGACCAGGAGAGAGAGGAAGTAAAAAACCAACAATCAAATTGCCACAAATATCTACAGGAGAAGAAACTCTAGTCATAGAGGTTCAATTAATGAAAGATGGGAAACCTATAGGTGCACCATCATTCATAGAAGTAGCAGTATTCTCCAATAGGTATGGAAATGCTAGGCATAGCAGATATATCCTCGGATACCCAGATGGGGAATTTAAGCCAGATAAGCAAATCACCAGGGCAGAAATAGCCACAATATTTGCAAGGATATTAAACCTAGAAGACTATGTAAAGAATCAAGTAATATACAAGGATGTAGGCTTAGATGCTTGGTATGCAGGAGCAGTTGAAGCAGTATCTCGAAGGGGACTATTCACTGGCTATGAAGGCGGAGATTTCAGACCAAATGAATCAATTACAAGGGCAGAGTTGGCAGTAGTTATAGCCAGATATTTAAATCTAGCAGACAATCAGGGGATAAGGGAAAATTTCAAGGATATCAAGGGCCACTGGGCAGAGGATTATATAGGGGAATTAAGCAGAAACAATGTAATATCAGGTTACAGCGACGGAAGCTTTAGACCCCAGGACAAACTCAAGAGGTCAGAGGCAGTTACCATGATAAATAGGATGTTGAATAGGGGACCCCTAAGGGGACTCGAAGCGACATTCCCAGATGTAGATATAGACCATTGGGCAAATGGAGATGTTGAAGAAAGCACCAGAAGCCACGAATATTACAGAGACCAGGATGGTTCAGAGATACATGTAAGGACCTATGAAGAAAAATTAAACTTCTAAAGCAAATAAGACCAGACTAGCTAGCTAGCCTGGTCTCTTGCACATGAAGACATGTATACAAGTAGGGATATTTTTGATAAGATAGGCTAAAGGACACCATATAAGGCAGGTAAGGAAATGAGAAAATATATATCAGCACTACTAATATTGGCAGGAATAGTAGTTATGATCTACCCTAAGGCCATGGATATCTACAGCAGATATAGGCAGGAAAAGATAATGGAAGAGTGGCAAAACTCCCTAGCCCTTATAGACAAGGGTATAGATGAAGAAGGGGAAGAATGGGAGCAGGCCCCATGGTATGACTACGACGAAGAGTCACTAATTTCCCAGCTAGAAGAAAGGCAGGAGGAAGCCCAGGATAAGGCAAATAGGGAAAAGGAAAAGTTAGAGAGGGAAAGAAAGGCTAGAGAAGAATATATAAAAGAACATATGGACGGCATACTAACCATAGATAAGATTGAGTTTAAGCAGCCCATACTGAGGGGGGCCACAGAAGGAAATTTAAAGATATCAGTAGCTAGTATGGAACACTCAGGGAAGCCAGGGGACATAGGCAACTATGCCATAGCAGGCCATAGAAGCAGACCCTATGGGAAAAACTTTAATAGGCTGGATGAAGTAGAAGAAGGAGACATCATAGGGCTTGATGATGGGGAAACCTTATATAAATACACAGTGGTGGAAAAACTCTATGTCTATCCAGAGGAAACCTGGGTATTGAATAGCAAGGAAGGGGAGAGGGAAATTACCCTCATAACCTGCCACCCAATGAAAAATCCAACTCATAGGCTAATAGTCAAGGGGAAGATATTAGACTAGACCACCTATTGGTAGTCTAGTTTTTTAAATAAGATAGCTAAATCGCCATAAATAGCACTATAAAAGAATGTAATCATTTCAAAAAAACAATAAATAGGATACCCCATAGCAAAATAAGGATATATTCCTTTAGCCTAGTAGGGTAGAATATTAACACAAGTAAATTATAGAAAGGAGGAGAAAGATGTATCACAAGAAAACAAAGTACAGAATAGTCCTTGTGGTGGTTCTAGCAATGCTCTTGCAGATAATAGGTCCTGTGGCTCAGACAGCATATGCAGAAATAATGGAATCCAAGGCCTTCAGCTTCCAAATAGTTGGGCAGGAAGATGGCTCGGGTAGATATGAGTGGTCCTATAATCCTGAAAAAGCAAAGGGCAAAACAGAATTTGAAATAAAGCTAAGGCAAAAATTAGTCATGGACTTTTCAGATCTTTTGATAGACAGTGAAACAGGGGAAGTAGTAGGAGAGTTCACCATATCAAAAGATGGAATATTGACGGCTAGGATATATGAAGTAGAAGTAGAACTAGAGCCAGAAGAAATACCTGAAGAGCCAGTAGAAGAAGAGGAAGAAGTTGAAGGTGAGGGCGAAGAAGAGGCTGAAGATGAAGGACAGGCAGATGAAGCTGGCGAGCCTGATGAAGATGATGAAGAAGACCCAGAACAAGAAATAGAAGATGACATTGTCGAAGAAGAAGGATTTAAAGATGAGGCTGATAAGATAGAAATAAACGATATAACTGTACAAATCGACCAAGACGTCAAAGTAACCGTCACAGCAAAGGTCACAGGAGTAGAAGAAAACCAAAAGGCGAGAGTAGAGATACTTAACCATGAAGGGCTAGTAGTAGAAGTAAAAGAAGAACTAGAAGTCGAGGGAGAGCAGTTAATTGCAGAATTTGATAGCCTAGGACCAGACAGATTCCAGGCCAGAGTCACAGTAGGAGAGGTGGTAGGGCTAAGTGAAGAATTCGACTTGGTGGAAGCCGAAGAAGAGACCTCAGAAGATGAAGAAGTAGAAGATAATGGAGAAGATGGCGAAGAAGTAGCGGATGAAGCAGAAGAAGACCTTGGAGATAAGGAGCTATCCTTTTTTGGCAAGTCCATAGCTAGCCTTGCGATGGCTTGGGGCAACCTAGAGAACCTATTCTTGGCAGGGGCAGACCCAGATGAAGAACCCCTAGAGCCTAGTAGTGGTGGTGGGATGATACCGTTTGGCTTTATGATAATGGGTGGGGAAGATGATGGGGATTTAGGAAATATATTTACCGATGTTAGTTTAGAAGTAGATATAAATGATAGTGGCACTTTCGAAAAAATTGATGAAGATACTAATAAAAGACTTGAAATTACAGAAGATACGGCAGTATTGTTAAAATACTCCTGGGAATTGGAAAATAGTGTAGATTTGCAAGATAGGGACTATTCAAGTATCCAAATTCCAAATGTATTTAGTGGATTTATAGGGGCACTTACAGGTAATCTTATAGCTACTGTAGATGGCACTATGAATGTAATTGTTGGAGGTTTTGAAATAGCAGGCTCTACTCTAACAGCAACTTTTAATAATATGCTGGTAGGAAAAGAAGATAGGTTTGGTGAAGTATGGGCATACTTTAAATTTGACCCTGTTGTTTTAAATGAAAATGCTTACCAAGTAATAAAATTTGAAGATAATATAAATAAGGAATTTATCATAACTGCAGTACCTAAGGGTGGAAGTGCAAATATCACTAAAGCAGGTAGTCCAGATAAGGAATTAAATGCAAGTTATATATCTTGGTCTATAGATGTGAATGTTAAACTAGAAGATTTAGAAAATGGAAAAATAGTAGATCTAATCCCAGAGGGTCTTGGTGAAGCCTATGAAGTTAAAATATATGACTTAACGATTGGAGCCGATGGAAGTATAGGACAATATCTATCTGAAACTAATCCACAACCATCATACACATCAGCAGGTAATAAATTAACTGTAAATTTAGGTGAAACCAATACTGCATATAGGATAGAGTATAAGACTAAAATATTGGATCATTCTTTAGCTACAGGTAAGGAAAACATAGCTCACTTAATAGATAAAGATGATGAGTATAACCCATTAGGTACTGGAAAATGGGAGGTACAACAACTAGAAGTAGGATCAACTATAGACAAAGAAGGTTCAGCAAATAATAGTGGAACCAATTCAGATAAGATTACCTGGACCATAGATGTAAATAAGGCACAGCTTGATTTAGAGAATGTAAGTGTTGAAGATACATTTACTGAAAAAACAGGTCATACATTAAACATTTCAGAAATAAGGATATTTAAAATAAATGAAAAAGGGGTAGTAAAAGGTGGAAACATTGCATCAGAGTACAGTAACCCTACATCATTCCCTATTACATTAGGGAACCTTAAAAATCAAGCAATAAGAATAGAATATGATACAAGCATTATCTACAATGAATATAAATCAAAAGATAATATATTTAAAAACCAAGCAACCTTAAAACTAAATGGAACACAAAGTGGAAGCCCTGTTGAAGCAGAGGTAAATGTTTCTAGACTTACCCTAATTGAGAAAAATGGTGTCGAAGGAACCGCCTATGATGCACCTTATATAGATTGGACTATCCATGTAAATAAGGCAAAACATACAATAAAAAGTGCCACAGTAACGGATGTAATAGGAGCAGGATTAAAATTAGATGGGGAAATAAAGGTATATGTAGGGGATTCTAACACAGAGTATGACTCAGGTAAATATACTGTAAATCCTAAAACAGATAATGGATTTAAGGTTACCTTTACTGACAGCCCAATAACTGACTACTATACAATAAAATATAGGACTAAAATAACGAACCCAGGTGAATCACTTAAAAATGAGGCAGAACTTTATGGGAATGGTCTGGTTGGTGATGGAGTAGGGGTAGACCCTGATCTTGGCATAATAAAAACTGGTGAGATAGGACCATCAAATACAGTTAACAATAGTTATACAAAAAGCACATATGATTCAACAACTCCTATTGACGGGGTAACCTATGGTGGGCTAAACCATACTGATAAAACCATGAGCTGGAAATTGATAGTGGATGCAAAAAAGGAAGTGGTTACTGAGCTTACCATAAGTGAAATTTTTGATCCAGCTAATACTATGGTATTTTTAGAAGATAGTTTGAGAGTTAGAAAGGGTAGTAGTGATATCTTAACTAAAGACACGGACTACACCTTAACCGATAATAAAGCAGGTGGATTTGTACTAGAGTTTATTGGAGATCATAAACCACTAGAGAGGGATAAGTATGAGATCTATTATAAGACATCCTTTGACCCAAATGTTATTTTGACTAATGGCGGAAGTCTAAACAACTCCAAAACTTATAAAAATACTGTAAGCTTTGTAGGGAAAACCAAAGATATTACTAATGTTGAGACTGTGGAAAAAATACTTGGTACAGATACAAAACAATACGATATTAATGATGTAGTATCCAAGGGAGGTAAAAAAGATGGAGTCCTAGATAGGCCAAACAGAAAGATTTCATGGAAGGTCTATGCTAATGCTCTAAGTCAAGATTTATCAGGGACAGAATTTGTAATAACAGATACTTTATCACCTTTTAAGTATGATTCAAGCGGAGATGGTAAGTCAGGCCATGAACTAGATGGAGCTATAGTTGTAAAAACATATAGCTTAAATAAAGATGGAACCATAAATCCAGGAAGTGAGATAACATCTGGTTATACTATTACCTATAAAGATGTAAATGGAGATAATACAACAGACCCAAGTGAAGCTAAACAATTTATCATCAGCTTTGCAGGTGGAGTAGATAAGCCAATAATGATTGAATATAATACAAAGATAACTGGTATATCTGCTAACAAGTACTATAATTCAGCTACCATTACTGGAAAAGATGGATTAAATAAAACTTATGAGGATGATGTAACCTATGATAACCATAGTGTCTTTATAGAAAAAACTACTCCAGCAACTGAAGTGTTTACAGATGATGAAATTGAATGGGAACTTACTTTAAATAAGAGTTTATCTGAAATAGATGCAGGGGCGGAAGTGAAAGATATTTTAAGTGATGGCCTTGTATACCTAAGTGGAAGCCTGGCTATTAAAGATTATTCTAACAATCCACTGATTGAAGGAAGTGATTATAGCTTTAATTCTACAGGGAACACCTTAACTATAACCTTTACAAATAAGATGACAGAAATGTATACCATAACCTATAAGACTGCAGTAATAGCAGGTAAGGGTGTAAATATAACAAACAATGCAAGTTTTCAAGGGGAAAGCACAAAGGTTACTGATTCAAGTGGAAAGACTTTTGAAGTCAAACAATACTCTGGCGGAACTGGTTCAGGTGTATCTAGAGGGTCTATAAAGATAATAAAAGTAGATGCCAATGATTCAAGTAAAAAACTAAAAGATGCAGAATTTGAGATTTACTATTTATTGAATGGGGAAAAACAAATAGTGAAGGACTCGGGTGGAAATGATATCCATAAGACTGACAATAATGGGGAAATTTTTGTGAAGGGTCTAGTCTTTAAAGAATATTTTATAAAAGAAATAAAGGCTCCAACAGGTTATGTATTAAATACCACAGATACAGTTAGCAGGGTATTATCCCTTGGAGTTAGTACTCAAGATATAGAATTACCTTTTGAAAACACTAGCAAAGCCAATGCTAAAGGAAAAATTAAATTCATTAAACACGGAGGGAATTCAACTCCTTTAGATGGTGCAGAATTCACCTTGTATACTGAGGATGGGTCAACACCAGTAAAAGATAGTGGTGGAAATAATATTGTAGCTACAAGTAATGCTGATGGTGAGGTAGAGTTTGCAGAT
>JBBAEY010000024.1:0-25492 GCA_041655755.1 Tissierellaceae bacterium | reverse complement strand
CTACTACAACTGTCAAAGATGAGATTATAACAGATTAATGCATGTTGTCAATAGTCACAAATTTGTAATCTACTTGCTTTTCCCTTATCTGACTCTGAGATAAGATTATCTTGATTTGTTACCAGAGCATGGTTTTATTACTCTGGTTTCCATTCATCTGAAATTTCCTCTAAACACTGCTCCAATACGTACATAGTTTTAGGAAGAATTAATTTTACAGGGAATACTTTTTCAATTATCCTATATGCTTCATCAGTTGTAGTAATATTTAGTTTTTTAAGTAAAAATTTGATATCGTTATAATCCTGTCCAGTAACCCTAGCAGATAGTAACTTCATCGCAAGCAAGTAATTTGGGGTAACAGTAGCTATTTTTAAATTTCCAAAGGTCCCAAACTCTACTGTCTCTATGTTTTTATTCACAAATCCTTTTACACTGTCATTTAACCAGTCAGCAGACAAATTATACTCCTTAGCAATCTTTTCTACCAGTTCATTGATAACAGTTTTAGGCTCATAAATCGCATCAATATCTTTAGTCATATCCCTAGCTGAATGAACTAGGCACATTGAAGCTCCACCAGTGATTATTATCTCTCCATGAAGATCTAATGCTTTTAGTTCCTCTCCTAACCTTTTTAGATTATTTAGTATTTGTTCTTTGGTTAACATAAGCTACACCCTTTCCAGAACATTTTCATCTACAAATATATTCCTATGCTTAAACTCAGTTGGAGACTTGTAAAGAAATAATTTCCTTAAGTTTCCTCTTGCATTACAATCAAAATATGGTTCATCATGAGAATAATATTCTGATTTAAATACCCAATCAGGCACTTTCAAGTTATAATCATTGGCTAATTTGTGAACAGCAGCAGCTAAAAAAGCTTTTTGGTATGCCGGAATATTTAAATCAACTGGTTCAGTTCCTATAATAAGTATTCTTTGATTAGTATCGCTTCTATAAAATTCATCTAGAAAATTACCTAAGGAAATATAAAAATCCTCGCCATTACTTATCAAATTAAAAGTATCGCTAATAGACAACATAATTATCACCTTCCAAGATTACTTCCTTCTTTTTTCAATATCTTTCCCATAATTTGTTACCAAAGCATGGTTTTATTACTCTGGTTTCCATTCATCTGAAATTTCCTCCCTTTCCATACCCGTTAATTCCACACAATATTTATACAGCTTAGGTATGTCTTCTAAAACAGTGTCCCATACAAGACTCGTATCTAGATTACCATATTCATGGGCCATGAAGTTTCTAATACCTCTTATATTTCTCCAGGGTATTTTATAATGGGTATCTTTAAAATCCTCTGATAGGTGCCCTGATAATTCTCCAATCTGCAATATTGACATAGATATTGCATTCTTGTAGATAAAGTTTTCCTTGAAAATATTATAATCACTACCAAAATATTTTTGTGTTGCAAAAATCTCCTCACAATAATTCATTATTTTTGTAATAATATTAATATCTCTTGTTCTATTTTTCATAGATTATTATTTCCTCCCCTTTTATTCCTTCTAAGAAGTCAGGACTTAAACTCTCTGTAGTTAAGACATCTACTTTTACACTTAATCTTTCTTCTAAATCGAGCCTATAACCTGATAATTCAAACAAACCTTTAATTTCCCCTTTATCAATTCTTAGGTCAATATCACTATTTGTATTTTCATCTCCCCTAGCATAGGACCCAAATAGAATAACCTTCTTTACTCCATATTTTTTGGAAATATCTATTATTACTTTTTTAATTTCATCAACAGACAACATAATTATCACCTTCCAAGATTACTTCCTTCTTTTTTCAATATCTTTCCCATAATTTATTATATCATAAACTAAATGGGGATTGGTGTAACTTTCATCATCTAAAGGGTGGAGAGTGTCAGATCTATGTAAGTTACCCTTCCCTCTTGATCTAGGTGGATAATGTGGGGATTTACTCAGCTATAGGCAGTCTCTTCTTCTATATCATCAACCCCATTTAAAATCTTTCCACTGGAAAAGATATTTATTAATCTGCCTTCAAAGAATTCCCTATAGCCCTTTTCCTGTACCTCATGTCCCCTTATCAACAAATCAAATCCAATTAATTCCCTAAATTCGTCAAAGTTCTGCTCTGTGAACTTGAATCTTCCCTTATCAAGCCTAAGGTCTTCGTCGCCAATAGCTGGGTCACTCCATGCCATATTGTCTACGATAGATTTACCTAAATAATCTGTAATATTCACATCTGTTAGGTCCGATATTTTGCTAATATAGTTATAGAAATCTTTTCTACCTACCATGGGCCTTGGAATTCCCCCGTGGCTTAGCAGTATAATTTTGTCTTCATAGCATATAAAAGACAGTCTGGCCAGACTATCAAAAAAACTCAAGCTCCTATGAATAATATCCATGGGAAGTGTCTTATTTATACTTGCTAGCTTAAACAGGTGCAGCAGAAACCAATCATCTTCTAAATCCTTTTCTGGCTTTCTAACCTTCATCTTAACTTGTCCGTCTACAAAAGTGCCGTCGTCGTGGTTACCTCTTAGGAGTATGATATTGTTGGGAAATAGATATTTTAAAGTGAGTATTGTTTGTATTGTCTTTAAGTGGCTCTTACCCCTATCTACATAATCCCCCAAAAATACAAGTCTTATTTTTTCCCCATTGATTAACCTATCAAAAAAATTCGTTTTCTCTAGGATTTGTTTGATACTAAGTGTATCTGAATGAATATCCCCAATTATGTAGTTTTCCCAACTTGAATCATTTAGGGCATAAATATCTAAAGCCCTTTTCCCATCCAAAAGGCTAGTGCATACTGACCTAATATTTGTACCTGCCTGAAAAACATTTTTATTCACGGTAGAATTCTCTCCAGCATGAATAAGGCAAACCTCATCTATTAAGTACTTTAATAGTATATATAGGGATTTTAGGTCACTATCATATAGTTCGACCAGGTCATCCCATATAAAGGAAATACTAGTATAAAAATCCCTTTCCAGTAACTTACCGCTACTATATCCCCCTTCATATAGATTAAACCTTAATTTTTTTAAAAAACCTATTATGTCATCCTGTCTATCCACCAAGCGTCCACCCTTTCCAAATTCAATTTCAATTATTATTCTTTATTTATATTTTACAACAAAGTAAATCGATTGTCTAAGCCTACTAATATATCTATTACTTTCCTAATCAAAAGAAAATCTCTTCTTAATAAAATAATAGGGCCCTATACGGCCCTATCTTACCCACTATGATTTTATCTGCAAAGCTATATCCTTTTCAAGCTGGGGATTACCTTTTTTCTTGAATGCTCAGCGATTTCCTTAATCTCAACGAGCAATTCCTTTGCAAATGGTACGTCCTTTTCCTTGACTATAACATCTTGATTTGAAAAACGTTCAATTCTCAATGACATCTCCATATCATTGCCCATCTCCGCAAACAACAAATTATCTGCGGCCTCCTCCAGTTTCTCAATCTCATCCTTGAAAAGAGTGGTGCTAACTGTAAATAAATATGACCTCTGATCATTTGCCCTTAGGAGCTCCTCCAATTTTATTAGCTGCTCTTCCTTATAGGTCGGTGAAAATAGTAGTAGGTTTAAGGCTGCAGCAAATACCATAGTACCTGGCCCCTTTTGGAAATCTTCCCCGTTCATCAGTTCCTCGGACTCCTCTATCACTCTGTCCCATATTTCCGGCCTGGCAAGATTAGCCTTTATATTATTAGCATCTATGGTTTCCATATCATCAATATGGAAGTCCGCCTGAACATATACTACCCTTTCCTTATAGTCATCCATATCTATTCCATACAACTTTTCCAGAGCATCTCTGACAAACCTGGATTCTGGATATTGCAGGGCTATAAATATAACCTTGCCCCCATTTTTTAGCCAATCATAAATAAAAGCAAAGCCTATCAGGGGTTTACCTGTCCCACCTGGCCCGCTAATCAAGGTAGAACTTGGATATGGTAGTCCCTTTGGAATCATATCCTCTAGCCACTCTTCCTCTAGTCTAATACTCTTCAAAATAATCCCTCCATTTATAATTTTTATGTAAGTGCATTCTTGTAAAGGGAATATTTTTATTTCTATCTACTATTATATAACATTAATTATTAATTATCAAACGATAGTTATGCTTACTTGATAATAATTATCATTAATTTGTAGCTTAGATACTTGACTTTTTGCCTTTGAAAATTCAAGTATGCCTGAAATCTTCCTGTTTAATTGAAAAAATACTCCATACCCTATAGGATTATAGAGTATGGAGTAGGTGTTCTTTTCTATATTATAATTTAGTCATATAGCTATATGCTGCTAGCCTAATTTGGTATACATATTACCTGCCCGATTTGCAGGTTATTTGGATTAATTCCTGGATTTGCCCTCATGATAGCATCTACAGATGTATTATATCTAATACTTAGCAGATAAAGGGTATCCCCTGAGCGAATGGTATAGGCGAATGTTCCCTGTGGACATGTGCCACCAGGTCTGCACTGCACTCCCAAGGCAGTCCAGGTGTTGATACCTACTATACCGTCGGGTACTAGGCCTCTGCTTCTTTGAAATCCTATTACGGCTGCTTGAGTTCTAGTGCCAAAGATCCCATCTATTGGTCCAGGGTCAAAGCCTGCATTTCTCAAAAGTGTTTGCAGTTGTGTGACTGATGCCCCCCTGCTGCCCATTCTTAAGGTGGGGCATGTGCTTGGTCCAGGTGACGGTCCTGGTCCAGGTCCTGGTGTCGGTACGCAAATGATCTGACCTATAAAGAGCCTATTTGGATCTACTCCAGGATTTGCTGCTATTATAGCATCAAGGGAAATACCAAAGGTCCTAGCGATATTAAAAAAGGTATCTCCAGCTTTTATCGTATAGGGCATTGAATTTGGTGGACATGAAACCATATTATTAACCATAAGTCTTCCTCCTCATTTAATTTGTACTTCAATAACAATATATTCACAACTAGTGATTTTGTTCTTATGGTTTAAATATCTGCCGCATCCACCCTTCTATATCATAATGCTCTTATGCTGCCACCTTCCAGTTAGATAATATATATATGATATTATATAATTGGCTGCCCAGCCCATGGGAATTGCATACCATACGGCCTGAACACCCCAAATATGTGCAAACCTAAAGGCAATAATAACCCTAATACTTAGATTTACCAAATTTGATATGGTAAACAGGGTCATATCACCAGCTCCCCTAAGTACCCCATCGGTAATCGCCTTGAGCCCTAGAAATACAAGGAAATATCCTATGAATTTCAGATAATTAATTCCAGTGTAGAAGGCCTCTGTACCATTTTGTACGTCTAAGAAAATGGATATAATAGGCCTGTAAAACAGGGCTATGGTAAAACCAAGTACAATGGCTATAGTCACAATAATCTTATATCCTGCCCTATAGCCCTCCTGAATCCTATCCTGCTGCCCTGCCCCCAGATTTTGTGCTGTGAAAGTAGATATGGCATTTCCCATAGCAATCATTGGCACTATACTTATGCTCTCTATCCTGGTGGCAGCTGAATATCCAGCCAGTACTGAGGAACCAAAGCTATTTACTACGGACTGAACAATTACCATACCTATGGATACAATGGATTGCTGAAGAATAGAAGGTAGGGCAATGGCTACCATCCTGCGTAGCATCTGTAAATTAAACAAGTCTACCTTTTCCGATTCAATCTTATACAGGTCAAGGGTCTTTAACAGCACCAAAAATGATATGACTGCAGAAATTCCCTGGGCAATAACTGTAGCTATGGCAACTCCTGCTACACCCATTTTCATCACTATTACCATATATAGGTCCAGTACTATATTGAGCAGGGAAGAGAATATAAGAAAATACAAGGGTATTCTAGATTTCCCCAAGGAGTTGAATATGGATGATAATATATTGTACATAAACAAAAATGGCAGGCCCATAAAATATATTCTCAGGTAAAGTGCAGCATCGTCAAATATATTAGCCGGTGTATTTAACATGGTAAGCAATTTTTTATTTGCTATTATGCCAAATATAAACATAAAAATACTCATGATAAAAAAGCTAATCAGGGCTGTATATATGGATGTTTTCATTTTTTCGTATTCTCTAGCCCCCAGGTACTGAGATATAATAACGGCTGAGCCTATACCACCACCTATGGCTATCATTATAAATACAGTTGTCAAGGAGTAGGAAGCACCAACTGCAGCCAGGGCATCTTCACTGACAAATTTCCCTACTATAATGGAGTCTGCCATATTGTAAAACTGTTGAAAGAGATTCCCTATTATCATTGGCAGGGCAAAAAATAATAGGGATTTCCCCGGACTGTCCTCTAACATATTATATTCTTTCATTTTAATTCCTCTTTTCGCTTCTGTAAATGTATGTGCTAGTTTTTTGCTGCTAGAATAAATTCAGTAAATATCTTTAAATATTCAGGGTATCGGGGAGCTAGGGCCTCTGGATGAAATTGAAGTCCCAATACAAATCCCCTTCCTGTTCCTTCTATACCCTCAATTATGCCGTCCTCTGACAGGGCTATGACCCTTAAATCATTTCCCAACTCCTTGATTGCCTGATGGTGATAGGAATTGACATTGATTTTTTTCTTCTCAAATATCTTATATAAACGGCTATCCTCCACTATACTAATCTGATGATAAAATTCATCCGCAGACGTAGACTTTGATACATGGCCCAGCGTATTTGCTACTTGAACATTAATATCCTGATACAAGTTACCTCCTAAGGCTACATTCATCAGTTGGCTTCCCCTGCATATTCCAAGTATTGGTTTTTCCATTTGGTAAACCTTCTTAAATAGGCCCAATTCGTATTCATCCCTTCTTGAGGTGATTAAACCAATCTCCTTTATAGGATTTTCTCCATAGATAAGGGGTAATATATCTGGTCCCCCCGTAAAGATTATGCCATCTATTAGATTTGCATAGGCCTGGTAGTCCTCCTCATCCTCTATCATGGGGATATTAATCGGTATCCCCCCTGCTGCAAATACAGCATCTATATAAGTGTTTTTAACTGAATGATATCCCTTTGAGTCTTCTTCAAATGTTGTAATCCCAATAATCGGTTTCATGTTATCTCCCCCTATATATCTTATTTAAAAGATCCCCCAAGTGTTATGAATTGGTCAAACATTAATCTACTTATTTTACCGCCAAACCTGTAAGATTCGTGCTCATTGTAATATAGATTATCTACAAATTCTTTTGTGAACAAGGATATTACATATCCCCCTCCCGGAGTATTTACTATTCCCCCGTCATTTCTACAGGCGTCCATACTGCCGCTTTTGGATGCTATGTAAATTAATTCTTCGTCGCCGGTATTTTCTGAGTCCAAGAAATACTGGGGCAAGTTTCTTGTAAGCATAGTGTTATAATGCTGGTTTTTGAATATTTCGAGCATTTCTTGGGACAGTTCAGGACTCCACAGTTCCTTTTTGTAAATCATTTCAAAGAGTTTTCCGTAGTCCTTGGGGCTGGTAGTTCCCAATTGGCTGTATTTTTCGAAGTCTATTTTATTGTGCAATACTGTATCTTTAAATCCCAAATCCTGTATGGTCCTATTTATATTGTCAATTCCCAATAGGTCTATCATTATATTTGTGGCTATGTTGTCGCTGATGACTATCATCAGGGTGGCAAAGCTCTTGGCAGTCATTTCAACGCCAAAGTCTAGGTCCCTGAGCACACCGCTTCCCACTACAAAATTCTCCTCTTCATATTTTAACTTTTTATTCCTGTCTAATTTCCCCTCATACACCTGCCTGTAGAACTCGGCTAATATATAGGACTTGATGGTGCTGGCAGTCTCGAACTTGTCTTCTGAGTTGATTTCTATTACATTACCCTTGAAATCGTTGGCATAAAAACCAATCCTGCCGCTGTAATTATATACTTCCGCATTTATTCTCGCTTCCAATGATAATCTGTCCATTACGCTCCTCCTTTTTTTATCTTACTTATATATTATATCAGAGAAGTAATGCTGGCAATTGTTTTTTTACATACTAAAACCCGCCTTATTAGGCGGGCTTTAATCTACCCTTTATTCCTCAATTAAGCCTACTTCTACAAGGAAATCCCGTGCCACGTCTTCTGGTTCCCTCTTGTCCAAATCCACTGCTGCGTTTAATTCAGCCATTTTTATGTCGTCTATCTTGTTGGCTAGACCGTTTAATATTTCCTCTATCTCTGGGTGCTTTTCAAGTAAATCCATTCTCACTATGGGAGCAGCATCATAGGGTGGGAAAAATTGTTTGTCGTCTTCTAAAATTACCAAATCAAAGGCAGCAATCCTACCTTCAGTTGCAAAAGCACTGATTACATCTACACTGCCCTGTACCAGAGCCTGATACATGAGGGATGGATCCATGCCTACTACGTCCTTAAACTCAAAGTCATAGTGCTTGCTAAGTCCTGGATATCCATCATTTCTTTCTGTGAATATATAAGTACATCCTAGGGCCATTTCTTCCCCAACGGCAGCCATATCGGATACGGTTTTTAAGTTGTATTTATCTGCTGTCTCCCTTGTGACCACCATGGCATAGGTATTGTTAAAGCCATAAGGTTCTAGCCATTTAATCTGCAATTCCTTCTCAAATCCATCTTTGACGACTCTATAGACTTCATCTGGATCAGAAATAGTTTCCATACCAAGGTTTACTAGGCCAGTGCCAGTATACTCTAGGTACAAATCTACTTGATCCGATTTTATAGCATCAAATAGCACATTACCTGCCAAATTTGTAGTCATGCTTGTTTCGAGTCCTGCCTTTTCCTCAATAAGTATTCTTAACATCTCTGCCATAATATACTGCTCTGAAAAGTTTTTCCCTCCAACTCTGACAAGGCCTTCTTCCTTTTTGCCACTGCAACCAGTGATACTTACCAACAATATACCAATTACCATTATTATAGATAAAATTTGTAATTTTCTCCTCATTAAATTATCCTCCTTTTATTTAGGCCTTTTTTCTCAGGCCCTTTGGCATCAAGCGATATTCTACATATCCTAATATCTTATCTGCAAAGATTGCCAACAGTGCCGCTGGAACTGCACCAGCCAAAATCATTTCATTCCTATACATTTGTATGCCTCTAAATATCAACTCTCCTAGGCCACCGCCTCCTACATAGGCGGCTATGGTCGTGGTCCCTATATTGATTACTGTTGCAATTCTAACTCCAGCCATGATTACCGATAGGGATTGGGGGAGCTCTACCATACGAAGTATCTGTAAATTGGTCATTCCCATTCCCCTGCCTGCATCAATCATAAAGGGAGATACCTCCTTTATGCCTGTATAGGTGTTTTTTACTATGGGGAGTAGGGCATAGAGAAACAGCACTAGGATTGCAGTTCTCTTTCCTATTCCAAGTATTGGAATAAGCAAGCCAAAGAAGGCTATACTTGGTATGGTCTGAAATATACTTGCCACTGCTAGTATTGGATCGGCTAATTTCTTATAGCGGGTAATAGCTATCCCTAGGGGTACCCCAATGATTATTGCTGATAGTATTGCTGTCCCCGTCAGTTGAAGATGCTCCAATATTAGGTGGAGTATTAGGCTTGGGTTGTTCTTAAAAAAGTTCAATAGTGACATTTTCCATTCTCCTTTTCCTATTATTGTTTAGTTTCGCCCCAATACATTGACTAGGCTAGATCTTGTAATCAATCCTGTTAGCTTTTCCTTATCATCTGTGACAGGTACATATCCCACCTGCTCCTGAGCCATGATAGACAGTACTTGGCTCACATTTGCATCTTCTGATACCTGATGTACATTTGTCCTTATTACTTCATTGACCTTGTAAGATTTATCAAAATTGTCCAATACATCATTGGCAGTTATTAGCCCTATAAATCTACCTTCGCTATCTGTAACCATCAGGCTATCAACCTTTTCCTTTCTCATCTTTTCCAGGGCCTGGGTTAGGGTTCTTTCAGGTGATATTGTCACTGGCCTCTTGATCATTATATCTTTTACAATGATAAATTCTGGTTGTCTTAGAAGCCTGTCCTTACCTATAAATTCCTCTACAAATCCATGACTTGGATTTTTAAGTATCTCCTCTGGACTGTCAAACTGAAGGATTTTACCATCCTTCATAATTGCTATTCTATCTGCCAATTTTAGTGCCTCGTCCATGTCATGGGTTACGAAAATTATGGTCTTTTTAATCCTGTCCTGTATTTCCAGTAGTTCGTCTTGCAAGGTCGATCTGGTTATTGGGTCCAGTGCACCAAAGGGCTCATCCATCAAGATAATTTCAGGGTCTGCCGCAAGTGCCCTGGCTACTCCTATTCTCTGCTGCTGTCCTCCGCTTAGTTCATTGGGATAGCGATAGTAAAATTCTGATGGATTCATGTCAACAAATTCTAATAGTTCTTCTACCCTTTGTTTGCGTTTGGATTCTGCTTCATTCTTTAGATAGGGTACTAATCCTATATTCTGTGCTATGTTCATATGGGGAAAGAGGCCTATCTGCTGTATTACATAACCGATATTTCTCCTAAGCTCTACAGGGTTGGTCTTGTGGATGTCTATCCCGTCGATGAAAATATTACCCTCTGTAGGTTCTATGAGGCGGTTTATCATCCGCAGGGTCGTAGTCTTGCCACAACCGCTGGGACCTATCAATACAATAGTTTCCCCAGTTTTAAATTCTACATTTAGCTTGTCTACAGCTGTAAAAGAATCAAATTTTTTTGTCACGTTTTCAAAGCTTATCACTAATATCCCCCTTTTCACTACGATTGACACAAAATTATGCTGGCATGCATCTTAAAAAAGAACACAAAAAAGCTATGGAGATCCATAGCCTAAAAACTAATATACGCAACTATCAACCCCCTCTTCACAAGCCTACGAGGTTAGCTGTCGGATTCGGACTGAAGAGTAGCCCTACTTCATAGAGAAGATTCACCCCAAAATTTGGTTCCCCCGCCCCTTCATAAGGGTTCAGCTTTATAAAAGAATGTTTTCTTATAATGAATATTGTAGCAAAGATTTAATATTCTGTCAAATCCCTATCTAAACCGCTAATTCTACACATTTTTCCGCCAATATTGTCATGGAATCAAAATACTTTTTAGAATATTTGATTTCCTTGACTAGGACTGACAGCTCTGTACATCCAACTATAATAGGCATGTTTTTTCCAGCCCTGTATTTTTCAACCAGCCCTTCAAATTCTTCCAGCCCTACATCAATTCGTGAAGATTTCACCCCATGTATCCAATCCATTAGTATCTTTTTATCTTCATCATTGGGTACCAGTATTTTTAATCCTAGTTTTTCAAAATACCTGTCATATACCTTCATCTCATAGGTCCCTTCAGTTGCCAAGAGCAGGTATTCTTCGATTTCACCATGGTTTTCCTTTAAATAAGTTGCGGTCTCATATATCATATTGATTATATTCACACTTGTATAGGCACTTATATGGTCATAGAAATAATGGGCTGTATTGCAGGGAATTGCTATATGGTCGGCACCCATGGATTCTAGCCTTATTAGGGACCTAATCATTTCAGGTCTAGGGTCTTCTCCATTTTCGAGAATATATTTTGTCCTATCCGGTATCTTTGTATTATTGTCTATTATGGTATGTATATGGTCTTGATCCTTGTCGGCCCTTGTGAGTTCAATTATCCTTTTAAATAGCTCACAGGTCGCTAGGGGCCCCATGCCCCCCAATATTCCCAATATCATAGCAGAACCTCTTTTCTATAATCTTCAAATATCATATGTTAATATTATTAAAATAATAGCCTACTCCCCATTTTGTCATTATATACTGATTATCTAGTGAATCCTTTTCTAGTTTTTCCCTTATCCTCCTAATATGGACATCTACTGTCCGCAGATCTCCAAAATAGGCATAGCCCCATACCAGTTCGAGAAGTTCTTCCCTCTTGAAGACCTTGCCTGGATTTGATATAAGCACATAGAAAAGGTCGAACTCCTTCCCCGTTAAGTTAATATTTTTCTTGTTTATAGTTACTTTTCTGCCCACAGTATTAATGGTAAAGTCATGAATCTTGAGTATTTGATTGTTTAGTTCTACATTTTTATAATTTTCCCTTCTCATTATGGCCTTTATCTTTGCCTTTAATACTAGGATATTAAAGGGCTTTACCATATAGTCATCAGCCCCGTATTCTAGGGCTAAAATCTTATCTATATCTTCAGCTTTTTTGCTTATAACTATAATCGGTACCTGGGATACATCTCTGATTTCCTTACATGTGTTTAACCCATCATAGTCTGGTAGTATCAGGTCCAGTATTATAAGCCCATATCTGTGTTTAGTAATCTTATCAACTATATCTTTGCCACTAAAAACCGTATCAATTGTATATCCATCTTGCTCCAGACTATATTTTAGTCCCTTAACAAAGGGCCTGTCCCCATCAATTATTAAGATTCTCGTCTCCATTTATCCACCTCAGTATTTAGCCAAATTTATTTATTTATTACCCTAATATCCTTATCTCTTTTGGTCAGTTTAATTTGGTCAAAATACTCCAAAAGGGCAATAGCTACTTTCCTATTAGTATTTAATATATCTCTAAACTCACCTGTTGTTATGCTTTCCTTTTTTTCTAGGTATTCTTTTATGATATCCACCGCCTTATCATATGCCTGCCTCGCAAGATAGAACTCTTCATTTAACTTTACAATATGACCCTCGTTTACCATAGATATGAAAACCTCTCCGATTTCTAGCTTCTGTCCATCTATTATGGTCTCCAATTCCTCCTTCTTTGGAGGCTGGTAGGGATTTTCATTAAATCTTTTCATTATCTCTGTCCTTATGCTCTCCTGCTCTGGGCTCAATACTATTTCAAAGCCTTTGATGAATATATTTTCATAGCTTTGGGATAAATACCCATCCTTTATCAGTCTATCGAGGATATTGTCAGCCACTCTTGCCTTGGCATTTTTTAAATACTTGTTTTTTATCTCTTCCTTGGCCATTCCCAGCCTCAAGGGGTATTTTTTGTGGAAGCCCTCTAGCTCATCAATTATACTATCCCTTACCCTTTCATAGTGGCTTCTATGAATCACATATAGGTCCCTTGTCAATTGGAAGGAAAGTACCTTTTCTTCCTCAATTAGCTTTTCTACTTCCTCCCTTACATTTTCCTCCAACATAGATGTAAGTACTGCTATTTCCTTTGTGCTGGGGAAGTCCCTTGACTTGTCTTCAATAATCTTTTCTGTAATATCTATTGAAGTACCCAATTCCTTGATTTCTAGCTCGTGGATGGCCTCTTCATCAAATCTTTTCTTTTTCTTGGGATTGGGTTCCAGTACCTCTCCCCCACCGATGGTATACATTGGGGAGTAAAACCTGATGATGAATTTATCTCCTCTTTTCGCCACTATTTCTTCCTCTAGCCTGAGCTGTGCATATACTTCCTCACCTGGACCTAGCTCTTCCCTATCTAATAAAATAATGCGGCAGAGGACCTCTTTGGTAGCTATATACAATCTCAATCTAGTCCTGTTGTCAATGTATCTATCAGTAGTTTTCAAGAGCTTTATCTTTACATCAAGCATCATGGTATCTGACATAGAGCCAATGGGTGCCAATATATCCCCTCTATGGATGTCATCCTTCTTTAGTCCAGCAAGATTTACGGCCACCCTTTGGCCTCCGTAGGCAGTTTTGGCATCTTGATCGTGGACCTGTAGGGTCCTTATTCTAGCCTTTTTGTCGCCGGGAAATACCTGTAGCTCTTCTCCTACATTGACTTGGCCCGACAAGAGTGTTCCTGTGACAACGGTGCCAAATCCCGATATTGTAAATACCCTATCTACTGGCAGTCTTGGCATATCCCTTGCGTCCCTCTCTTCCAATTCCCTGGCATATTTATCTATTAGTTCTATGACCTTGTCTATGCCAGTCCTTGTGGTAGATGACACCCTAATCATGGGAGAATCCTCTAAAAATGTTCCCCTTATCTCATTCCTCACCTCATCTTCGACCATATCAATCCACTCTTCATCAACTAGATCTGTTTTTGTAAGGACTAAAAAGCCCTTTTTAATTCCAAGTAAGTCCAATATGTGTAGGTGTTCAAGGGTTTGAGGCATGATTCCCTCATCAGCGGCGACAACTAGGAGGACTATATCTATGCCTATTACCCCTGCAAGCATGTTTTTAATAAACTTTTCATGGCCTGGCACGTCAATTATTCCCGCCCTTTGATTTGAGGGCAGGTCAAAATAAGTGAAGCCCAGTTCTATGGATATTCCCCTCTCCTGTTCTTCCTTCAATCTATCCGTATTTCTACCAGTGATTGCCCTAATAAGGGTGGTCTTTCCATGGTCTATGTGACCTGCTGTCCCTATAATAACGTGCTTCATTGCATAGCTCCTTTTGTTTTTTCAAGGGCATATAAGAGGCCCTCTACTATTATATCAAATTCTTCCTCCCTAATCGTCCTTAGGTCTAAATATATTTTATCTTTAAATACCCTGCTTATAATTGGAGTATCAAAATATCTGAGATTGTTTTCAAAGGACTGGGTACTCATCCCCTCTAGGCTCAGCACTAGGCATTTTGTGGGCAATTTTTCTAGGGGCAATGAACCTCCACCCACTTCTGAGAAACTATCTTCGATATCCACGCTTAACCCTGGGTCCTCGATCCCATCTGCAATTCTTTGATAGAGTCCTTGGGCTTTACCCTCGATTTCTTCTAAATCCATGGTAAGCATTTTCAAGGTGGGGATTTCAGTTACAGCCTTTTCCTCCTCAAAATAATATCTTAGGGTGGCCTCCAGTGCCGAAATTGTAAACTTGTCTACCCTAAATGCCCTTGTTAGAGGGTTTTTCTTCATCTTTTCTATATATTCACTCTTGCCTACAATAATGCCTACCTGGGGCCCGCCCAGTAGCTTATCCCCACTGAATGTTACTATGTCTACACCCTTTTTTATACTCTCCTGTACAGTGGGCTCATGCTCCAGCCCATATCTTGACAGGTCTACCAGCACTCCACTGCCCAGATCCTCGATTAGGGGAATTGCATATTTTTCCCTTAATTCAAATAATCTTTCCGAATCTACAGAGGAGGTGAAGCCTAGTATCCTGTAATTACTGGTGTGTACCTTCAAAAGAGCACCTGTGTTTTCATTGATGGCATTTTCATAGTCCCTCAAATGGGTCTTGTTTGTGGTGCCTACGGATACTAAACTGGCTCCGCTTTCTTCCATGACTTCCGGTATCCTAAAGGCCCCCCCTATTTCTATTAATTCCCCTCGGGATACGATGACTTCCTTGCCCTTGGCCATGGTACTGAGTACCAATAGCACAGCAGCGGCATTATTATTGACTACGATGGAGCCCTCTCCACCTGTTATTTCCCTAATTATTTCCTCTAGATGACTGTATCTGGATCCCCTCTTACCAGTCTCTAGATCGTACTCCAGATTTGAATAATTGGTGGCTATCTGACTGATATGGTCCATGATGCTTTCATTAATTAGGGACCTGCCCAAGTTGGTGTGGATTACGACTCCTGTGCAATTGACAACCCTCTTAAGCTTGTTTGTGCTTTTTCTTTGGGCTCTTTTCCTAATTCCTAGATGAATATTTTTAATTTCTTCTATTATTGTTTCCTCGGCTGCCCCTTCCCTTATCTTTTCCCTAATATTATCTATCTCCTGTCTTATACTGTCTACTACAATTATTCTCGGCATATGATCCAGGAGTTCCTTTATTTCTTCACTTTCTAGCAAATCATCTACCTTTGGCAATGAGGCAAATAGGTTTTCCATTTCTAGATCCCTTCCCTTCCTATTCAACGTATATATAATGTTCTTGTTTCTCTATTACTTCACCTATTATGGCGGATCTTGTAGGAGTAGATTTCAATTCCTCCATCAGCATATCTACTCTTTCTTTTGGTATAGATATTAAAAGCCCACCTGACGTTTGGGGGTCACATAATATATCTTCCATGTATTCTGCTACCTCTTGATTTATATGAATGAAATCGTCTACATATCCCCTATTGGCATAGGCTCCAGCAGGGACTAGGCCCATATTTGCATAGTCTATAGCCTTGGAAATCACAGGTATCTTTTTGTGGTCTATTTTGATGGATACTGAACTAGCAGCTGCCATCTCATAGGCGTGGCCTATCAGGCCAAATCCCGTAACATCGGTTAGGCTATTTACTCCCCCTACCCTATCTATGACCTCCTTGGCATACTTATTCAAGGTAGTCATTACCAAAACAGCCTCGTCGTAGGCTTCCTTGTCTACCAGCTCACCCTTGATAGCAGTGTTTACTATTCCAACACCTAGGGGTTTTGTAATGACCAGCAAATCGCCCACCTGAGCTGTTTTATTGGCCAAAATCTTACTTGGATGGGCAAAGCCAGTCACAGATAAGCCATACTTTGGCTCATCGTCTTCAATGGTATGCCCTCCTACTACTATGGCTCCAGCTTCTTTTATCTTATCATACCCACCCTTTAATATCTCTGTTAGGACATCTGGACTTAAACAGGTGGGGAAACAAACTATATTCATGGCTAATTTTGGTTCGCCTCCCATGGCATATACGTCAGACAAGGCGTTAGTAGCTGCTATTTGCCCAAATGTATAGGGATCGTCTACTATAGGTGTAAAGAAGTCTACCGTCTGTATCATGGCAACTTCATCATTAATTTTATATACTGCTGCGTCGTCAGATGTATCTAAGCCCACCAGCAGTTTGGCATCTTCTGCCTTTGGTATATGACGCAAAACTTGCGCCAATATATCGGGACCGATTTTGGCTGCTCAACCTGAGGCCTTGGTCATTTGTGTTAATTTAATTTCCATTTACTCACCTTCTTCTAGTTTGCGATTATTAAATCCTTCACTGATTCAAACTTCTTATCCCCTATACCCGATACATTCTTTAGGTCTTCAATCTTCTTGAAGGGGGAGTCTTCCCTATATTCAATTATCCTATCTGCCAATACATCGCCAATGCCAGGTAGTGTAGAAAGCTCACTTTTTGTTGCCCTATTTATATTGATTTTACCACTAGATTTAGTCCCTTCAGAGCTATAGGTCATATCTTCCCTAGGCTCTTCGCCAATCTTGGGTATGTAGATTTTTTCTTCATCTTCCAGTTTTTTTGCAAGGTTAATCCTATCTATATCTGCTTGGTCCTTGAGACCTCCCAGTAATTCAACTGCATCTATTAATCTCTTTCCCTCTTCTATTTTTATTACTCCTGGAAACTTAACCTGCCCGCTTATATGGACCATTATTAGCTTGTCTTGGTCCTCTTCTACAGTTTCGGTCTCCTCCCCTTCTGGGGCTGGCTCTTCCTCATAGATTTCTATGCCAATTTCCTCCGCCTTGGTCATTTCCCTCTTTAGAAATTTAAATCCTACGGTGAAAATTATTGTTAAAGCAATTACTAGTATAGCGACTTGTTCTCTTTTTGTAAAGGTCACCAATTATATACCCCCATTTCTCAATTATCCTATATAATAATTCGACCTTATTTTATATTTTCCTGCCTTTTTTCTAAATTATTTTATATAGATTTTAAAATGTTTGAAATTCAGCCTGATTTTTTTCTTCATTTCTGATATACTTTTATTGTTGACTTTAATTTTATGAAAAGATAAAGGCGGTGTATGTTATGAAAAAAGTTATTTTTTTAATTGTTCTACTCTTGACCCTTAGTACATACTCCTTTGCAGAAGATTTAAATCTCACTGGTGAAGCTGCGATTTTAATCGACGTGGATACTATGGAGGTCCTATACGAGAAGAACCCTCACGAAAAGCTTTATCCAGCTAGTACTACAAAGGTAATGACTGCAATATTGGCCATTGAGCTGTCGGATTTAGACGACATAGTGGAGGTTGACCAGGAAGTAGTAGACCTGACAGATGGAAGCCATATTGCCCTAGAACCAGGTGAGAGACTCTCCATGGAACAGATGTTAAATGCCCTGCTAATCCCATCAGCCAACGATGCGGCGCTGGCTATTGCCAAACACGTCAGTGGTAGTATCGAAGAATTCTCTAAGCTGATGAACGAAAAGGCTAGGTCTCTTGGGGCCTTGAACACTAATTTTGTCAACCCTAATGGGCTCCCAGATGACAATCACTATACCACTGCATACGATTTATCCCTGATTGCCAAATATGCCATGAAAAATGAAACTTTTAGAAGTATTGTCGGCAATTATACATATACTATACCGATAAGCAATGTAAAGACAGAGGAAAGATACCTTAGATCCTCAAACAAGCTCCTATACAGCAATGAAAAGATCAATGTAAATGGTAGCACCATACCCATTAAATTAGAGGGTGTAAACGGAGTAAAAACTGGCTATACCCTGGCTGCTGGAAATTGCCTAGTTGCATCCTATGAGGACAGTGACCATAAGCTCATATCTGTAGTGCTCAAATCGGAAAACAAGGAGGTCTACTCCGACACCCACAAACTAATCAACTACGGAATTGACAATTTCCATAGGTCCAAGATTGGCTTTGCAAATAAATTCGTCGATAATTTTCAGATTGAAAAAGGCGTACAAGCCTCAGTTGCTGGCATCACCAAAACCGACTCCTATTATATTGTTCAAAAAGGCAGGGACAATTTGCTTGAGGAAAGAGTAGTTGTCAGCCTACCTCTAGAAGCGCCTATTTCCAAAGAACAGGTAATTGGAAAAATGGAGTATTGGATGGACGATAAAAAAATTGCCGAAACAGATATTATAGCCACCATGGATGTAACCCTTGTCCCGACTCCAAGCCTCTTTAAAAAATTGGCTGGTAAATGGTACTGGTTTGTATTTTTACTTCTCATCTTGTCCAGAGTTTGGGCAATCAGCAATAGAAGAAAAAGGCGCAAGCAAAGAAGTGCAACCTTGTTTGGAGCCTAAGACCATATAAAAAGCCACGTTTCCGTGGCTTTTTTCTGTCTGTTTTTTATAGGGCTGCTATTGCTTCGATTTCTATGTCCGCTTCCTTTGGCAATGCAGCGACTTGCACCAATGACCTGGCCGGTTTGTGCCCTTCAAAGAAGTCATCATATACTTCATTTATTAGGGAAAAATTCGCCATATCGGTTACAAAAACTGTTACCTTTACAATATCCCTAATGCTTGCTCCTCCTGCCTCCAGTACAGCCTTGACGTTTTCCAGGCAAAGCCTGGTTTCCTTTTGTATATCTCCCTTGTGCAGCTCCCCAGTTTCTAAAACTACTGGCAACTGGCCAGATGTAAAAATAATGTCACCAGCTTTTATTCCCTGAGAATAGGGTCCTACTGCTGCCGGTGCCTTCTCTGTAGATATGAATTTTAATGTCATTATTCTTCCCCCTCATTTGTTTTTTCTTCCTTGTTTGACCAAAGTCTTTCCAGATTATAGTATTCTCTTTCTTCCTTGTGAAATACATGTACTATTATATCATCTAAGTCCATAAGAATCCACCTGCCGCTGTGATATCCTTCCTTGGCTATTTCAGTATAACCTGCCTCAACTACCTTCTTTTCCACCTCGTCAGCTATGGACATTACTTGTGTTGATGAATTCCCACTGACGATTACAAAATAATCTGCAATGGGCGTTAAGTCTGTAATATTAAGTACCTTTATATCAATGCCCTTCTTTTCTTCACAGGCTCTGGTAATAATTGACAACTTGTTCTCCGTATCCAACATATTTTTACCCCCTAATTTTGTATTAACCCCTTTTAAATATATTATAAACCTGCTTCCATTATTAAATAATTTCTCGCCTCCACAGTTTGTGGATGAATAAGCTTCTTCTCATCTATTAGATATTTAATTGTCTTGTCTAGGGCCATTAACATCCCCCTGTCCAAATTCTTAAAAGCACAGTCTCTGACTTGGTCAAGACCAGGGAATTCCCTGCCAAGTTCAATATAATCTGCTATGTAAATTATCTTTTCAAGCAGGCTCATACCCTTCCTGCCAGTAGTATGATATCTTATGGCCCCTAAGATGTCCTCATCATCTACCTTATACCTGGTCCTAGCAATATAGGCTCCCAGAGGAGCATGGATTAAATCCCCATTGCTGGCTGTATAATCATCTAAAATTATACCAAAGTCCCTGGCTGTTTTCAATAAATTTGTTTGCCCCTCAATCTTACCACAGTCGTGGAGTAAGGCCGCTATCCTTGTCTTCTCCAGATCTGCATTGTAAGCCTCGGCAAGTCTAAGCCCCATTTCCACTACCCTCAGAGAATGTTGATATCTCTTCTCTCCTATATCCCTCAGCAGTCTTGCCTCCATGGTCCCCATTTACTTCTCCTCCATATAGAGCCTGTGATGGGTGATAAAGTTCTCTACTTCCTCTGGCAGCAGATACTTGATACTTTGACCCTTCCTCAGCCTATTGCGTATTTCAGTAGAGGATATCTCAATCTTAGGTGACTCCAGCCTTACAAATTCTAGACCATGGCCTAATCTCAGCTCCTCTATCCTCTTTTCTATCTCCTGCTCCCTGTCACCAGCCCTATGAAATAGGACCAATTTACACAGTCTAGGCAATTCCCTAAACTCCTTCCACCTATCTATTTCAAATAGGATATCCGTCCCTATAATAAAATATAGCTCATAGCTTCCATATTCCTCTTTTAATAGGCTCAAGGTGTCAACAGTATAGGAGATAATAGCCCTATCTACCTCAAGGCTGGATAGGTCAAAATACGGATTGGATTTAATGGCTAGGGATATCATCTCCATCCTCAGATTAGGCTGGCTTATCTTCCTATTTGATTTTAAGGGATGTATCCCTGTAGGTATAAAAATCAACTTGTCTAAGGACAGGGACACCCTGGCGTATTCTGCTATTATTAAGTGGCCAAAATGTATTGGATCAAAACTTCCACCTATTATACCTAGTTTCAAAATTCAGCTCCCCTTCCTGCTTATCCTTCTTATTCGAAGAATTCAAATTCATATCCGCATATAAATACAGGGTCATTTTCCTCTATTCCCAGCCTGACAAGCTCGTCAACAACGCCCTTGTTTCTAAGCATTTCCTGAAAATATCTCAGGGAATCCACATTGTCAAAGTAAGTTGCATTGAGCAATCTCTCTACAAAGGAGCCTTCAACTATATAGTCCCCATTTTCCTTTTTAACTATAATGGCTTCCTCTTCTTTTTCAATGTAAACGAACTCCTCATCATAGGTGTCATATGTCAATTCAGTATTTATAAGCAAGTCCCATATTGCATATTTCAACCGTTCAATACCTTCTCCCGTAGCAGCAGATACTGGGTAGACCTTGTATCCCTTTGACTCCAACTCATCCTTTACCCTGTCCAGCCCTTCTTCTGCTCCTTCCAGGTCCATTTTATTGGCGACGATCAATTGTGGCTTATCTTTCAGTCTTTCGTCGTACTTGCTTAATTCACCATTGATCTTGTAAAAGTCCTCCACTGGGTCCCTAGCCTCACTGCCTGATATGTCCAATACATGAACCAGAATCCTAGTCCTCTCTATGTGCCTTAAAAATTCATGTCCTAGGCCTGCCCCCTCATGGGCTCCTTCGATTAGGCCCGGTATATCTGCAATCACGAAGGACTTCTCCTCTCCCACCCTTACTACTCCTAGATTTGGTTTGAGGGTAGTGAAGTGATAGTTTGCTATCTTGGGTTTGGCAGCAGATACTATGGATAGGATAGTGGATTTCCCAACGTTTGGAAAGCCTATTAGGCCCACATCTGCAAGCAATTTCAGTTCCAGTACTATGCTTCTCTCCTGGCCCTTTCTTCCCGGCTCTGCAAATCCCGGTGCCTGCCGTGTTGCCGTGGCGAATTTGGCATTTCCTCTGCCACCTCTTCCTCCCTTGGCTATGACCGCAGTCTGGTCCTTTTCTTTCAGGTCTACGATTACTCCGCCTGTATCAGCATCCTTGACTAGGGTACCTACTGGGAGCTTTAGTATTATATCCTTACCGGCCTTACCAAATTGTTTTTTTGTCCTGCCGTCTTCTCCATTCTCTCCCTTGTAGACCCTCTTGTATCTAAAGTCCATGAGGGTCCTGATACCCTCATCAGCCTTGAGTATTATGCTGCCCCCATTTCCACCGTCTCCTCCATAGGGTCCGCCAGAGGGCTCATATTTTTCCCTTCTCCAAGCTACTATGCCGTCTCCGCCCTTGCCGGCCTTTAATTCTATTTTTGCCACATCTATAAACATAAATATCATCCTCGCCATACATTCTCTAATTTAAGAACTTATTTGCTTAGTTTCCCCGACCACTGCTATAAAATACAGGTCAGCAATTTTCTGTAAAAATATAAGCTTACCAAAATGGTAAGCTCAAAATCTACGCCAATACTTCAACAGGGTAAACGCTAACTTGCTTTTTATCTCTGCCTTTTCTTTCAAAACTAACGACACCATCTACAGTTGCAAATAGCGTATCATCTCCACCTCTGCCTACATTGTTGCCAGGGTGTATTTTCGTTCCTCTTTGTCTCACTAAAATATTACCTGCTAGAACAAATTGTCCGTCGCCTCTTTTAACGCCTAGCCTTTTGGCCTGGCTATCTCTACCATTCCTAGAACTACCTACTCCCTTTTTAGAAGCAAATAATTGCAAATTCATCTTAATCATCGATTACACCTCCCCATTTTCGAGCTTCACATACTCTGGGTAAATTTCTATTATTGAATTAATTCCTATCTTTAGGCTTTCCAATAGGATTTGCGTTTTTTCAAGGCTAGAACTGTCCAAGTCCCTTGGAAGCTCCACGTCTAGAAAACCTGTCTTTTCCTCTATTGTATAGTTAATCCTATCTTCCTCTACACCACATACCTTTACCAGGGACAGAAGTGTAGTTTGAGCAAGGGCAGATACTGCGGCACAAACTATATCATTTCCATGACTTGCATAGTTTGCATGGCCCCTTATGGTAAATTTTTTGATATTGTCTTTTTTATCCTTGTAAAACCTGACATTTATCATATTATAAACCAACTATATTTTCAATTTTCACCTTTGTAAATGGTTGACGATGTCCCTTTTTCTTCCTATAATTCTTCTTTGACTTGTATTTGAATACTATAATTTTCTTTGCTTTTCCTTGTTCTAAAACAAGAGCATCTACCTTTGCACCATCAACATAAGGTTTGCCAGCGACGACATTTCCTTGGTCTGACATCAATAAAACCTTGTCAAATGATACATTGTCGCCTTCTTGTGCATCTAGTTTCTCAACAAATACTACGTCTCCTTGTTGAACTCTATATTGTTTACCACCTGTTTCTATTACAGCGTACATAAGATTGCACCTCCTCTAACCCAGTCTCGCCAATGCAGGGTGCCATTATGGTCTTTAACCCAGATTGAGCGGCTCTACACCAAGACATTTTACCAAAAAACCGCGAACTTGTCAATACTCATTTTCCAAGATATAGCCCTTACCACTGCAATGAGGGCATTTCCTATAGAACTCTGTAGTAAGGGGCCTTCTGATCTTTTTTCTTGTAAGCTCCACCAGACCTAGCTTGGTAATGTCGACTATATTTACCTTTATTCTATCCTTCTTCAGGTGTTGGTCCAAGGCTGTCAGGACAGTTTCTATGTGGTCATTCTTTTTCATGTCAATAAAATCTATGATGATAATTCCACCTATATCCCTAAGGCGGATTTGCTTTGCTATCTCCTGGGCGGCCTCCAGATTTGTCTTTAGAACCGTGTCTCCCAGGGATTTTGAGCCTACATACTTACCAGTATTCACATCTATGGCTACCAGGGCCTCCGTCTCATCTATTACAATGTATCCTCCACTGGGCAAGGGGACCTTTTTTTCTAGTGCATGCCTGATATCTTCAAGAATTCCCAGATCATATCTTATGGAAAAGTCCTTACGATACTCCAGACTTTGGGAAAACTTAAAGGGAAAAAACTCCTCCATCTCTATTAGGTCTTCGTAGACCTCCTTTGAATTGACAAGGATTTTTTCAGTAGCCTTATTAAATGTGTCCCTGAGTATTTGATAGCCCAAGGTTGGCTCCCTGTAGAGCAACTTGGGACAGGGCAGGAAGTTTTTCTCCCTTTCAATCTTTGAATAAATAGAATGTAGTATCTCATACTCCCTGGCCAAGAGTGAATCCTCTGCCAATTCTGATGCAGTCCTAAATATTATTCCCTGTTCGTCCTTGACAATCTCATGCCCCAATTTCTTTAGCTCCCTTATCCTTTCCTGGCTTTCAATCTTTCTCGATATGTTTACCTTTTTAGAAAAGGGAGTGAATACCAGATATCTACCTGGTATCTCAATATGGGTTGTAACCTTAGCTCCCTTGTTACCATAGGGCTCCTTTTTTACCTGAACGATTATTTCCTGTCCTGGCTTGAGCAATTCAGATATCTTATATCTTTCATTGCTATGCAATAGGTCCTTAGGCAGGGCATCTTTTACATTGAGATAGGTATTTTTGTCCTCACCTATGTCTATGAAGGCAGCCTCCATACCCTGTAATACATTGATTACACGACCTCTATATATATTGCCTATTAATTTTTCTTTTTCTATCTTGTCCAGATGAAACTCCACAAGCCTATTGTCTTCGACAATGCCGACCTTGTGGTGTTCACTTGTTGTTTCGATAAAAATATATCTCATAAAAACACTCCCAACTTAAAGGGGCTTATATATTTTTCCATCCCTTTCTGCATATTGGCCTGTGCGCCTTATGTCTATTGAATCCATATCTATTCCCAGCTCTGAATCCCTGGCCAGGGCCTCCATTAGGTTCATGGGCTTCAAATTTCCCTTGCTGCCTGCCTTTAGCAGTGAATTGAATACAATGTCCTGTCCGTCCATATCCTTAACTGTCAGATTTCCAATTAGGGGTCTAATATTTTCTACCCTTCTTATTTCTTTTTTTCCTTTTCTTTTTACCTTGTTAATATTTATTTCATCCCTAGACAACCATTCCCCGACGATTTTATCAATTTCCTGCCTGCCATGGTCTCTCTCTAGCTTAAATTGAAGCTCGTAATGTGCCCAGGCGATTAGGGAGTCAATGGTTTCTTCCTTTTCAAGCCACTGGCCAGATATTATCTGCACATCCTTCGGCAGAATTGAATTCATCTTTTCCTTAAAATCCTGAAACTCCATAAAATCCAATTCAATATCCATATATTCTTCATCGGATTCTATCCCCAGGGCAAGGGGATTTGCTATGGAAAACCTAGGATGAGGATTATAGCCCTCCGAATAGGCTATGGGGATTTGCCCCCTATTGAAGCTCCTATGAAACAAGCGCATCATGTCTAGGTGTGAAATATATCTCAAGTATCCTTTTTTATTAAATTTTACTCTTAGTATCAAAATTTACCCCCCTCATGCTACAGTCTTTTATGCCGCAGGCCTTGCATCCAAGTCTGCAATCATCTGT
>JBBAEY010000023.1:0-25731 GCA_041655755.1 Tissierellaceae bacterium | reverse complement strand
GAGTCTAGCAGTGACTATGCCGTCCCTAAAGGCATCTTCGTCTATATCCATTACCTCTGCCTCTACTATATTCATTTCCTCCCCTTGAAGGAATTTTAAGGCTATCTGCCCTGCTGCCTTTGGATGGCTTGCATATACTCCCGAATGGATCTTAACCCCTGCTGGAATTCCGATAACAGGGACCTCTGTGCCTATGGCCGAGTAGATATTCCTGGCCGTACCGTCTCCACCTGCAAATAGGATTAGATCTACCCCCCTAGCCACCATTTCCCTAGCCGCCTCTTCCGTATCCTTGGACTGGTAGTCTTCTTTTTCGCTTCCTAGAACCCTAGGGTTGAAACCTAGGGACCTGGTTTCCTCTTCGCCCATTATCCCCGGGTAAGTGTATATTTCTATTTGATCCTTGATAGGAAGCAAGACCTTAAGGGCCTTTTTCGCCTTTTCCGGTGACTCCGGTATGGCCCCTAAATTCAGGGCCTTTTCCAGTATTTCCGGGCCATCAGTTCCCTTTAAGCCTACTCTTCCCCCCATACCTGCAATAGGGTTTACTATAAATCCTAATTTCATTTTGACACCAACCTTTCTACAAGCACTCTGCATAATATTATCTTACCCTCTTTAGCA
Organism: Tissierellaceae bacterium; assembly: GCA_041655755.1. Classification (GTDB taxonomy): domain Bacteria; phylum Bacillota; class Clostridia; order Tissierellales; family Tissierellaceae; genus JAAYFT01. The sequence continues at coordinate 25,107 of JBBAEY010000023.1, read as the reverse complement.
AAATTGAACCATTACCGTGCCCTAGTTTAATCCTTTCATGCTAAGGGAAATCCTGCTCCTGTCTATATCCACATCCATAATCCTCACCTTGACTATGTCCCCCACCTTGACGACTTCCTTGGGGTGTTTTATATATTTATTGGAAAGCTGGGATATGTGGACTAGACCGTCTTCCTTGACCCCAATGTCTACGAAGGCGCCAAAGTCCACCACATTCCTGACTGTTCCCATCAACTCCATATCTTTTTGCAGGTCCTGGATTTTCAATACGTCTTGCCTCAAAATAGGCTTGGGCATCTCGTCCCTGGGGTCCCTGCCCGGTTTTTCCAGTTCCCTTATTATATCCTGAAGGGTGGGTATGCCTATGCCCATTTCCTCAGAAATCTTCCTTATATCCTCCTTGGAGTAATCCCTGCCCAGGAGTTTTTCTGCTACTTCATAGGATTCGGGGTGGACCCCGGTATTGTCCAAGGGATTGTCCCCCTCTGCTATTCGCAAGAACCCTGCACACTGTACGAAGGTCTTTTCCCCCAGGCCCTTGACCTTGAGGAGTTCCTTCCTATTTTTAAATTTGCCATTTTCCTCCCTATGACTAATCAGACTATTGGCTACCCTAGTGCTTATTCCCGCTACATACCTAAGCAGGGAGGGGCTTGCTGTATTTAAATCTACGCCTACAGTATTTACACAGTCCTCTACCACTCCTGTAAGGGCCTCATTTAGCCTGCCCTGGTTCAAATCGTGCTGATATTGACCTACTCCTATGTGTCTAGGCTCTATCTTTACCAGCTCTGCCAAGGGGTCCTGCAGCCTTCTCCCTATGGATATGGCCCCCCTTACAGAAACGTCCAGGTCTGGAAATTCCTTTATTCCAAGTTCTGAAGCAGAATAAATAGATGCCCCTGCTTCGCTGACGATTATATAGGACAGCTTTCTGTCTATTTCCTGTAGCATTTCTGCCACTACTAATTCTGTTTCCCTGGATGCGGTCCCATTCCCAATGGAAATCAAGTCTACTCCATGCTTATCTATTAATCTTTTTAATGTTTTCTTTGTCTCTTCCACCTTATTTTGCGGTTCAGTGGGGTAGACAGTGACAAAATCCAGCATCTTTCCCGTGTCGTCTACGACGGCTACCTTGCAGCCTGTCCTAAAGCCCGGATCTATGGCCATTACCTTTTTCCCTCTTATTGGGGGCTGCATGAGCAGGGGCTTTAGGTTTATGGCAAATACCTTTATGGCCTCTTCCTCTGCCCTTTCTGTCAGCTTATTCCTCATTTCCCTTTCCAGTGAAGGAAAGAGAAGCCTCTTATAGCCGTCCTCAATGGCCTTCTCTATGTAGTATCCAGTGTCGGCCTTCCTGTCCCCTATGCTCCTATCCACCAATAATCCAACTAATTCCTCCCCATCTATGTCTAGGGAAACCTTTAGCTTCTTATCCCTTTCCCCCCTGTTTATGGCCAGTACCCTATGATTTGCTATGGCTTTTAGGGGCTCCTTGTAGTCGTAATACATCTCATATACAGACTTTTCTTCCTTGTCTAGGCCCTCGACTGAGATAATACCCTTTTCTCCTATGATCTTCTTTAATATTTCCCTATTGTCTGCATCGTCTGATACCATTTCCGCTATGATGTCCATGGCTCCTGCCAAGGCTTCATCCTCGTCCTTTACTCCCTTTTCCTCGTCGACGAATTTCCCTATGGCTGCCCTAAATTCCTCCTTGTCCAGGGTCTGGTTGAATATTATATCTGCCAAGGCTTCCAGTCCTTTTTCCTTGGCTATGGTTGCCCTGGTCCTCCTCTTTGGTCTATAGGGCCTATAGAGGTCGTCTATTCTCTGTAGGGTCTCTGAACTGAGGATTTCCATTTTCAATTCCTCTGTCAGTTTACCCTGTTCTTCTATTAGCCTTATGACCTCTTCTTTTCTTTCCTCTAAGTTTCTCAGGTAGTTTAACCTATTGGCCAAGTCCCTGATGACCAGGTCCTGCAATTCTCCCGTCTGCTCTTTTCTGTATCTAGCTATAAATGGGATGGTATTGCCTTCGTCCAGCAAGGCTACGGTGTTTTTTACCTGATGTGGCCTTAATTTTAACTCATCTGCCAGTAGCTTTAAAATATCCATTCTATTTCCCCTTTAAGTTTATTTAATATATATTTATAAATTGATTAGGTGTTTATTTAGGTCCAAATCTAATACATTCATAAATTGATTGAAATAAGAGGCGACATTGAAAAGCTTGACTAGAAGCATCCGCTAAGTAAAAAATTCGGTAGGGAACGCACTGTTTGAGCGTAAGCGAGTTTGCGGCCCTAATTTTTTATGTGTGGTCTTGCTTCTTCAAGCTTTGAACTAGGCGACTCGATTTAATCAATTTATGAACATACCATTGGACCAAATGAATAAGGTACCTATTGTATTAAAGCCCTAGTTAAGGGCTTTTTGTTTTAGGTATTCATTTATAAATGGGTCTATATCTCCATCCATTACCTTGAAGACGTCTCCAAGCTCCATATCTGTCCTGTGGTCCTTGACCATGCTGTAGGGATGAAAGACATAGGACCTGATTTGGGACCCCCAGGCTATTTGATTGTAGCTGCCCTGCAGGTCTTCTACCCTTTCCTTGTGTTCTTCTTCCTTGAGCTGAATGAGCTTTGCCTTTAGCATGTTCATGGCCGTGTTCCTATTGCTTATCTGGGACCTTTCATTTTGACATTGGACCACTACGCCAGTGGGCAGGTGGCTTATTCTAACTGCCGAGTCAGTAGTGTTTACATGCTGGCCTCCGGCTCCCCCCGACCTATAGGTGTCTATCTTCAGATCTGCTGGATTTATCTCGACTTCAATCTTGTCGTCTATTTCAGGAAAGACATCTATACTGGCAAAGGAGGTATGTCTCTTGCCAGCAGAATCGAAGGGAGATATGCGAACTAGGCGGTGGACTCCCTTTTCCGACTTCAAATATCCATAGGCATTATGGCCCTTTATCAGCAGGGTGACGGATTTTATGCCCCCTTCTGTATCTGCCAATATGTCTAGGGTGTCAACTTGAAAACCCTTGCTATCAGCCCACCTCCTGTAGAGCCTGAGCAGCATTTCGGCCCAGTCTTGGGCTTCCAATCCCCCTGCTCCGGAATGTATGGAAAGGATGGCGTTATTTTTGTCAAATTCTCCAGATAGGAGGGTATTGAGTTTAAAGTCTTCTGCCCTGAGGTCAAGCTCCCTTAGACCTTCTACCAGCTCTCCGTACATTTGATAGTCTTCTTCCTCCTGAACCAAATCCATCAGGTCCTCCAGGTCTTCGGCATCATTTATCAGGTCGTCGTACTCCTTTACCTGGTCCTTTATGGCCTTTACTTCCTGCATTAGCTTCCTTGCCCTAGTAATATCCTGCCAAAATTCTTCCTCGTAGGTCTCAGCCTCTAGTTTTTCCCCCTCCTGTCTCAGGCCCTCTATGTCAAAGGGAAACACCTAATTCTTTGACGACTTCCTTAATCTCATTTAATTTTTCCTTATTTAAATATATATCTTCCATATTTCCCACCCTTTATTCATTTCTTCCACAGCACTTCTTGTATTTCTTGCCGCTGCCACAGGGGCAGGGGTCATTTCTCCCTATCTTCTTATCTTTCCTCACTACGGTCTTGCTGCTTTCTGCCATATTCGTAGCCAGGGGCTCTGCAACCTTTTTCCTTTGGACCTTGTCTGGATTCTCTACCTGATATAAAAACCTTACGGTGTCCTCTGAAATGCTATGGGTCATTTCATTGAACATTTCAAAGCCTTCATTTTGGTAGGCCCGCACTGGATCCTCCTGTCCATAGGCCCTAAGCCCAATACCCTGCCTTAGCTGGTCCATGGCATCTATATGGTCCATCCACTTGCTATCTACTACCTGGAGGAGTACCACCCTCTCTATTTCCCTGAATCTTTCATCTCCAAAGTCCATTTCCTTCTTCTTATAGTTTTCTTCTGCCATATTTATTATGCTATCTGTAAGTATATCCTTTGTTAAACTTTCTATGTCTGCAAATGACATGAATTTTCCTACACTAAGCAGGTTTGCCATATGGTTTTCCAAGCCTTCCAAGTCCCATTCCTCTGGATACCTGCCATGGCTTGTATATATGGCGACACTTTCCTCCACCAGATTCCCGACCATATCCTGAATATGTGAGCGGAGATTTTCCCCTTCCAGTACCTTTTTCCTCTCTCCATATATGACTTCTCTTTGCTTGTTCATGACGTCGTCGTATTTAAGCACATGCTTCCTGATTCCAAAGTTGTTTCCCTCTACCTTTTTCTGGGCATTTTCAATGGATTTTGACAGCATATTGTGCTCTAGGGGCTCGTCTTCAGGCATCTTTAGGGTATCTATCAGGCTAATAATCCTTTCGCCGCCAAATAATCTCATCAGGTCGTCTTCTAAGGAAATATAAAACCTAGATGAACCAGGGTCTCCCTGCCTGCCTGCCCGTCCCCTAAGCTGATTGTCTATACGCCTGGACTCATGCCTCTCAGTCCCTATGATGTGAAGGCCTCCAGCCTCTATTACCTTTTGATTTTCCTTGTCAGTCTCTGTCTTATACTTGTCGTAGAGCCTCCTATAGCTTTCTCTGGCTTCTACTACTGCTCCCTCATCTGTATCGAAGTGGCTATCTACCAAGGCTAGGATTTCGTCGGCAAGCCCTTTTTTCCTCATCTCTTCCTTTGCCAGATATTCTGGGTTGCCCCCCAGTACTATGTCGGTACCCCTGCCTGCCATATTGGTAGCTATGGTAACGGAATTAAATCTGCCTGCCTGGGCAACTATTTCCGCCTCCCTTTCATGGTATTTTGCATTTAGTACCTCATGGCCTATGGCCTCCCTTTTAAGGAGTTTAGACAAGAGCTCCGACTTTTCTATGGAAATAGTCCCGACTAAGATAGGCTGGCCTGTCTTGTGCCTCTCCCTTATCTCCCTTACAACTGCCCTAAATTTGGCTTCCTCTGACCTGTATATGGCATCTGGGAAGTCCTCTCTGACCACAGGCTTGTTGGTGGGTATCTCCACTACGTCCATGTCATATATTTCCCTAAATTCTGATTCCTCTGTCTTGGCAGTTCCCGTCATACCTGCCAGTTTGGTATACATCCTAAAGTAGTTTTGGAAGGTGATGGTGGCCAGGGTCTTGGATTCAGACCTTACATTTAGCTTTTCCTTGGCCTCTATGGCCTGATGGAGTCCGTCGCTGTATCTCCTGCCATACATGAGCCTTCCTGTAAACTCATCTACTATGATGACCTCCCCATCCTTTACCACATAGTCTATATCCCTCTTCATTATACTCTTGGCCTTCATAGCCTGATTTATATGATGGGCTATTTCCATATTGTCTATATCGGAAAGGTTCTCCAAGCCAAAAAAGGACTCGGCCTTGGCTGTACCCTTTTCCGTTATGGAGCAGGTCTTTGCCTTCTCATCTATTAAATAATCTACAGTTTCCTCCCTTATTTCCCTATTGAAGGGGTCTGACTTGTCTTCGCTGGGATCTAGAATTCTGCTGGTCAGGGACCTTACAAAGTTATCTGCCAACTGGTATAGCTTAGTGGACTTGTCACCTGTCCCCGAAATAATGAGGGGGGTCCTGGCCTCGTCTACTAGTATGCTGTCCACCTCGTCTACAATGGCATAATATAGTTCTTTTTGTACCATTTCTTCCTTGTAAATAACCATATTGTCCCTGAGATAATCAAAGCCAAACTCATTATTGGTACCATAGGTTATATGGCAATTATAGGCTTCCCTTCTCTCCTTGTTTGTTAGGCCATGGACTATACAGCCCACTGTCAGGCCAAGGAATTCGTAAATCTTTCCCATCCATTCCTTATCCCTCTTGGCAAGATAGTCATTGACTGTAACTATGTGTACTCCCTTGCCAGTCAGTCCATTTAAATAGGCGGGTAGTGTAGCCACTAGGGTCTTACCTTCTCCGGTTTTCATCTCAGATATCCTGCCCTGGTGAAGGATTATACCGCCATATATCTGTACCCTAAAGTGCTTCATGCCCAATACCCTGTCCGATGCCTCCCTAACCACGGCAAAGGCCTCAGGCAGAATGTCGTCTAGGGTCTCCCCTGCCTCTAATCTATTTTTAAATTCTGATGTCTTAGCCTTTAATTCATCGTCTGTTAATCTTTGCATATCCTCATCTAAGGATTCTACCTTACCTACTAAATTGTCAATCTTTTTTAGCTCCCTGTCGCTATAGGAACCGAATATCTTATCCATCAAACTCAATTAGCCTACCACCTTTCAACTTCCAAGTCTTAATCGTGCTATCATAATATTTTATCATTTTATATCTATAGTTTCAACCACTGAATAGGGCAGAGAAAAACAGGGCCGAGGCCCTGTTTCCATTCCTATATATTAAAGCTCTGGCTCTAATAGCCCATAATCTCCGTCTTTTCTCTTATAGACAATGCTGACACCGTCATTATCTGCATCTAGAAATACGAAAAAATTGTGTCTAAGTAATTCCATTTGTAGTATTGCTTCCTCAGATGACATTGGTTTCAAACCAAACTTCTTCCTCTTAACTAGCTTTGGCTTTTCATAGTCCTCTTCCCTTGGCAGGGGCAATACGTTTTCAAATCTGATGGTTTCGTTGTTTTGGTATCTCTTCTGCAACTTTGTCTTGTGCTTTCTTATTTGTCTTTCCAATACGTCTACAGCCTTGTCTATGGATGCATACATGTCATCTGTATACTCCTCGGCCCTAATAATTGTACCCGGTAGGTTTATGGTTACCTCAATTATCTTTCTATTTTTTTCTGAACTGAAGGTAACATTTCCCTCAATGTCCCTTTGGAAATACTTGTCAAGTTTTCCTAATTTTTTCTCTGTTACATCCCTTAGTGCGTTTGTTATCTCCATATTCTTTCCTGTAAAATTTAATTTCATAAACCCAACTCCTTTCATATAAACCTTTAGTTTATACTATTTGTTATATATATTACCCTAAAAGCCAGCATAATAACATTATATTCTCAACAATATATACACAATCTATCCCAAACAATCCACAATCCACATATGAAGACCTGTGGATAATGTGTATAATCCTGTGCAAAACCGCAAATAATATGGGTTTACCTGTTTTTTTCTGTGGATAAGTCCTCATATAAAAAATAGAAGGTTCCCCTTCTATTTTTTTTCATCTATTAATATACTGCCTGATTCTTCATAAGAGTAGCCCTTATAGGCCCTCTGTACCTCCTTGACCTGCTTTAGGTCCGACTTGGTCCTGTCCAGACTGGCCTTCATGCTTTCGATATTCCTCTTGTCCAATGAAGCCAACTGGTCTAAAATCTTGTTTATATCTCCCACTATGTCCTTTAAATCCCTTAGCTGCCCGTATTTCTTCACATCTAGGTCGTAAAAACTATCCACCTGCTCTTTTACCTTTACCGCCTCGTAAAGGGATATAAATTCCCTATCCAGATCGTCAACCATCTCCATTAACTTATCCTTCTTGGACAGGAGTTTTCCTAAATCCTCTGTCCTATCCTCTTTGATTACCTCTTCCTGGTCCTTGGTCAAGTTAAATATCTCTTTTAACCTATCCCTTTTATCCACAGACAGCCTAATCATTTTACTTATATTTTCTCCAGTCACATAAACACCTACTTAGCCTGATATACTCTTTGTTTTATTTGCTTCATCAATTCCTTCCAGGTCTCCCTCATGCCATTTACAACCTCAAGGGCCTCATCTATATCCTTGGGGTCCTTGTGGATATTTGCATCGACTAGCTTTGATTGGACAAAGTCGTATAGGCTTCTGAAGTCCTTGGATATTTCATAATTCATATCTAGAGAATAATTTAGCTCGAAAATAATATCCTGAGCCCTCATTAAAGAGAAATGAGATTTTTCCACATCCTTATTTTCCATATGATACCTAGCTATATTCATGAACTTGATTACCCCATCGTAGAGCATGAGGGTTAATTCCTCTGGGGTAGCAGTTAAAACCGTATTTTGTTTGTATCTATTTAAAGCCTCATAAGTCATTAATCTCTCTCCTTAATTATCCCATTAATTGTTGTGATAGCCAATTGCTTTGACTGTACATCTGCTGGAGCATCTGCTCCATGTTGGCAAATTTGGCATAGTAGGCATTTTCCTTCCTGAGAAGGGCAGCATTTAGGTCGTCTATTCTCCTGTCTGTATTGAGCACTTCCCTGTCTATATCCGATATGCTGGATTTTTTCGTGACAAAGTCTATTAGTATATTGGCCTTTACATTTCTCAAAAGGTCGGCATCTTGTCCAGGTCCAGACTTATCTATGATAGACTTCATGCCATCTATTATATTGTCATAAATCCCAGTGATTATTCCCTTTGAATCCTTTAGGTCCTTGTCCTCCTCCTTGAAGAGGAGTTCCATTACTCCCTCGGGATCCTCCAGAATAGCATTTCTTAGCTTCTCTTCGTCTATTTCAAGCTTGCCACCTGTTGCACCCCTAGCATATTTTTCAGTAGTTATACCTATTTGAGTTATATTTTTGAATTTACCTTCCAGGCCTTCTACTGACTTGTAGAGGTCATTTCTAATATTTTGAAGCATTCTTTGTAGGCTCTCGTCCCTGTTTAGGAGGCCCGACTTGGACCTTTCCTCCCAAAGCTTTACGTCCTCTTCGTGCATGGCCTTTTTCTCTTCCATGGAAAGGGGATGATAGCTAGAGTACTTCTTTTCTCCCACTGCTCCAGATACCTTGTCCACCAACTCATTGTAGTCGTCAATGAGCTTTTTAATCTTGTCCATTATGCCCTCGACATTGGTCTCTACCTTGACGTCGACCTTGCCAATATCCCTTAGCTGAATGTTGACGCCATTTAGTTTGATGTCGTTGGTATGGTATTTCATCTCGACCCCGTTGAATTTTACAAGGGCATCTTCTCCTTGTGCACTTGTGCTTTTGAATTGATCGATAAAAGTTTTATCTCCTACTCCTCCATCTAATACCTGCAATTCAATCTTTGTATTTTCGCCAGTTTCTGATGTCTGCACTATTAGGGCGCCTTGCCCATAGGAGTCTACTTCAAAGGAGGCAGACACCCCCTGCTTGGCATTGTTTATTGCCCTGGCTATGTCCTTCATAGTGATGCCATCGTCATTTGATATCTCGATTGATTCTCCATCTGCACTTAGCTTCAGCTCCATATGGGTCCCAAACTTGTCATCCTGTGACAGCTTTTCACTGGTAAGGCTGGCTCCCTTGGCGAGTTTAATTATATCTAGCTCAAAGCTGCCGTTTACCGCCTCGCTGGTGGCAGATACTAGGGCCTTGCTTTCATCAGTTGCCGAAGCCTTCCTCACATAGTCCAGCCTAGCATATGACACGCCAGTGGCTATGCCTGTACTGCCAATCTTGGTTAGACCCATATCCTTCCTAGTGTTTAGGATGAAATTAGCAAACATCCTGTTCATGTTATTGTATGCTTCCTGCTTCCAAAGGGCAAGCTGCTTGCTCTGCTCATATCTATCTACCTTTAGTCTCTCAACTCTCATTAGGGACTGCACCATTAAATCTGTATCCATGCCCGATGCCAATCCTGATATTCTCAAGTCTCCCATTTTCTCACCCCTATATCTTTCTATCTACTATGATGCCTGCTACCTCCCAGAGGGCCGCCACCATGTCCAATATCTTCTCCGGCGGAAGCTCTCTAATCACTTCATCCGTATTTGCGTCTATTATCTTTACCATTATCTGCCTCGTCGCATCGTGGATGGAAAACTCAAACCTCCTATCGTATACGACAAAATCCTTGTTTGCCTTCTCTATCAAGGAAATGGCCTCTTCTTCTGTTATTCTCTTTTCGTCAAATACCCTTTCATCTCCCTGTCTTGTTTGTTTCTGACTACTGACCTCTGCCCTTTCAGCCACATGTTCACTGGGTTGAACTGGCCTTATGTCACTAAATGTACTAGCAACAGAATTAACACTTTCAATTAGCATCCTTGCTACCCCCTTGCATAACTTTCTAACAATTATATCGGCTAATGTTTGCCTATCTTTAACAAATATAGGAAAACAATTTAATTATCCCGGTTTTTTATAAATTCCTGTGCAATTGGGCCCTAAATACTATATAATATAAGACAAATAAGAAGAAAGAAGCAAATGGGAGGTATTATGGAAAATTTATCCTACGAAGAAATGCAAAAAATTGAAATGTCTGCAACTAAAAAGTTGTTAAAATATATATCTGAAGGGACCCATGATGAAAATATTTTGAATCAATTAGAATTTTACTACCCCGATTTTGGGGAAGATAAGCATAGGATAGCCTTTAATATTTGGTTTAGCCTAGACTTCACAGGAAAGGACGGGAAAACATTTATTGAAAGGCTATTTGAGGACAAGAGCATAAGGCTGTCAGCCAAGGAGAAAAGTGTCCTTGAGGAGCAGTCTAGGTCCAATGTATCCCTTTTTGAAATCACCTTTATAGACGATGAAACCATTACAATCCTGGATCTCCTGTTGAATGAAAGCTATGAAATATGGGAACCAGAGCTAGTTGGTGCCCTGTCCATAGGCGATTTTATCTTTGCTAGGATTGGGAATTTATTGGGTATGCCTGTATTCATAGGTGACATCAGCTATCTACCCCCTTCCATGAGGGATATGTTCATGGAAAATCTCCTCTATGATTTTAACAGAGAAAGGCAGTATATGCCCCTCTTGGACATGAAGACCTATCTCAAGCAAAGGAGTGTAAACATCTATAAGATCTATACAGACTGTATCTACGAGGCTATGGAAATGGACGAGGATATCATATCTACAGTCTATGACGAATTAGATGAATTCGACTCCTTCCTTCAATTAAAAAACAATAGGATCGCTGCAAAGAGGCACCTTTCCAACCTAATGGAATTCTTTGAATACTATTTGGCCGATGAGGACTTGACCTTATACGATATGGACAGGATTGATTTTTACTCCTTTTTCAAGGAGGCAATTAAGGACGGCTTTATAATCTCTCCTGAGGACATCAACTCCTATATATCCACCTTTAAAAGTTATCTGAACTTCCTAAGCAACAAGAGTCCAGAATACAGGGAAAAATACTGGGAGTTGTTGGACATAAGCAAGAAAAGATTTAAGTACATGAAGAGATTCAGCCAAATTGAATCACCCTTTAGGATAGACAGGGGCATCTCCCAACTGGTATCAGATCAATTAAACGAAAGTGCAATATCCTTGATTATGGATTATGACAAATTTTTGCTCTACATCTTAGATTCCCCCCTCCAAGTAACCAAGAAAAATAAGTTTATTGGGAAGAGGAAACTAATGGAAATCAACGACATATTGACCCTGTCCAGCCTAGTGGAGAAAAGGTCCCCCAGTCAAAAGGACTTTCCCCTTATACACATGTTTTATCTCTTTTCCCTCCAATTGGGTTTGCTATCCATAGAGGAGGATATATTGTCCCTGACCAAGAATGGAAACAACTATCTCCGCCTGAAAGACGAGGACAAATATAGCCTTTTCTTTCAGTACATCTGGAACAGCGACTTTATAAAGGAGATCCTCAGCCCTAAAAAGTCCATCATTGCAGACAAACTAAGGAATAATATAGAAGGGCTCCTGCAGGACCTCAAGGTAAATACTAGATACGATATTACAGAGCTACTGCAAAAATTGATTGTACAGCCCACCTTTTTCTTTGACTACTACCAGTACCTTCAATTTCTAGGAATTATAGAATACAGGCTTTATCCAAGCTATGAGCTGATGATTACAAGTCTGGGCAAGGGTCTAATGGACTTCCTAGGGCATGTGGAGGACAGGAAGAAACCAGCCAGTGTAGTAGAATTAAAGACTTACAAAGAAAACTCCTACGGGGCTATTGCCAGAAAACCATAGATTTTTGGAAAATTAAGTATATAATAATACTTAGATACACTAAATAATATGGGGGGATAAATTTGGATTACTTAAGGCTGGACGACTTTACCAGATACAAATTTTTATCGGCTATTAGCTTATCACCAAATGGTAAAAATACGGGTTTTGTACTTCATCAAATGGATCTAGAGGACAACAAGTACCTGTCTAACATCTACATCTACAAGGCGGAGGAAAAGGAAACCGTAAAACTGACATCCCTTGATGAAGAGGTGTCCTTCTTGTGGAGGGACGACAATAGGATAATATTCCCTGCCCTAAGGGACAAGAAGGACAAGAAGAGAATGGAAAAGAAGGAAGAATTCACTGTCTACTATGAAATAAACATAAATGGCGGAGAGGCCAATAGGTCCTTTGAGCTGCCCCTTAAGGTTGCCTCTATAGAGTTCATAGATCAGGATAATCTACTGGTAACTGGGGGCTTTGACCTCAACAAACCAAATTTAGAGGACCTGTCTACAGAGGATAAAGAAAAGGCCCTGAAAAAATTAGAGGAAGAAAAGGACTATGAGGTCCTAGACGAGATACCATTTTGGCTCAATGGAGTAGGTTTCACAAATAAGAAAAGGACCAGGCTCTATATCTATAATTTAAGGGAGAAAAGTCTCAAGCCAATAACAGATGAGTTTACGGATGTGGCAAGTGCCAAATTAAGTGCAGACAGGTCGAAAATTGTCATAGTTGCCAGCTCCTTTACAGATAAGATGCAGATAAGGTCTGACCTGCACCTTTACCATATAGGGGAGGAAAAGTTGGATAGGTTGACCCATGAGGAAGTTTTTAGCTATTCCTATGGCGATTTCCTTGGAGATAAGATTGTCTTTACAGGCAATGACATGAAATCCTATGGCATCAATGAAAATCCCCACTTTTATTTAATGGACCTAGATGGCAGCGGGGTCAGGAAGATATCGGGCCAAGATTTTGACTCTGGCCTGTGGAGTTCAGTGGGGTCCGATTCTAGATTTGGATCTAGCAGGTCCATGATTATAGACGGAGAATTTCTCTACTTTACCACAACGGAAGGCTACAATTCCTATATTAATAGGATTGACATAGAAGGTAAGATTGAAAGACTGACTAAGGACAATGGCTCCATTGACGGTTTTGATGTCAAGAATGGCAAGATACACTTCATAGGCCTGAGGGGTCTGAATTTACAGGAACTATACTCCCTAGGTGGGGAGGAAAGTCAATTGACCAGCTTCAACCAGTGGGTCGGTGAGGAGAAGAAGCTTTCAAGCCCCCAATACCTGCCCCTTGAGCTGGATGACCTAAGTATAGACGGCTGGGTCATGAAGCCCGTAGACTATGAGGAGGGCAAAAAATACCCAGCTATACTGAATATACACGGTGGTCCCAAGACTGCCTACGGAGAAGTATTCTACCATGAGATGCAGTACTGGGCCAATGAAGGATATGCGGTATTTTACTGTAATCCCAGGGGAAGTGACGGAAAGGGCGATGAATTTGCCGATATTAGGGGCAAGTACGGTAGCATTGACTACCAGGATCTAATGGACTTTACAGACTTGGTCCTAGAAAGCTATCCCTTCATAGACAGGGATAGGATAGGGGTCACAGGAGGTTCCTATGGGGGTTTTATGACAAACTGGATTATTGGCCATACAGATAGGTTTAAGGCTGCCGCATCTCAAAGATCTATTTCCAACTGGATATCCAAGTTTGGAACTACGGATATTGGCTACTATTTTGTAGAGGATCAGGGAGCTGCAACTCCATGGTCTGACATGGAAAAACTTTGGTTCCACTCCCCTATGAAATATGCAGATAGGGTAACCACCCCTACCCTCTTTATTCACTCAGAGGAGGACTACCGCTGCTGGCTCCCAGAGGGCATCCAAATGTTTACTTCCCTAAAGTATCACGGGGTAGAGGCTAGACTGGTCATGTTCAGGGGTGAAAATCACGAGCTCAGTCGGTCGGGAAAGCCAAAGCATAGGATTAGGAGGCTTGAGGAAATTACAAACTGGTTCAACAAGTATTTAAAATAAACTGGTCTTTGACCAGTTTTTCTATGCCAAAATATGATTTAATATTTTATTGCTTATTCATTTATGTCCTACCATATTCATAAATTGATTAAATCGATCCGCCTAGTTCAAAGTTTGAAGAAGCAAATCCACACGTAAAAAAATAGGGCCGCAAACTCGCTAACGCTCAAACAGTGCGTTCCCTTTCAATTTTTTTACTTAGCGGTTGCTTCTAATCAAACTTCTCAATGTCGGCTCTAATTTAAATCAATTTATCTATCTGTTCAAAAACCTTATTATATGAAAAATTTTAGTTGCAAATAAGCTAGTAAATAGACCTACATAGGAGTTTTTCTTATAATAGTAGATTTAAATTTCATATGAGTACATATATGTGGTAAAATATGAATACATCTTTATGGAGGTGTTTCTTGTGATTTGGCTAGATAATTACAATAATAAATACGCTAGATTCCTGAAGGAGCTAATCCTTAGGATTAGGGAGGACAATGTGACAGCCATAGGCGCACAGCTTTCCTACTATTTAGTGCTTTCCATCTTTCCCTTTATAATATTTCTACTCAATATCCTTAGCTATACCCCCATTGCAAGGGAAGATGTATTACATAGTATCATAGTCCTCATGCCTACGGATATTCAAAGAACAGTATCAAATCTTATGGTAGAGACCATAAACAAGAGCAGTGAGACCCTCTTGTCCCTAGGTGCCATCACCGGTATTTGGGCGGCTTCCAAGGGCATCATGTCCTTGATTAGGGTCCTCAACAAGGCCTATGACGTGGAAGAATCCAGATCTTATTTTGAATTGAGAATCATAGCCATAGTCTTTACCCTGGCCCTCTTGGTCCTGCTCTCTATAGTACTCCTTACCCTAGTCTTTGGCGAAGTCCTGGGCAACAGGCTATTTGATTTTTTGGGGATAGGGCAGAATTTCATAGTCTTTTGGAAGTTTCTAAGAGTTATCATATCTCTGGCCTCTATGATATTTATATTTGCCCTAATCTATAGGTTTTCCCCTTCCATCTCCAATGGAAGGAAAATCCACTACAAGCACGCCATGCCGGGAGCGGTATTTGCATCCCTTGGCTGGATAATTACCTCCAGCCTGTTTTCCTATTATGTGAACAACTTTGCCTCCTATGGCAAGACCTATGGCAGCCTTGGCGGGGTCATTGTTCTCCTGATTTGGCTCTATATGAGCAGCATTATCATTATCATGGGCGGGGAGATAAATGCCACCTTGAAATATATGAAAGAATAATCTCAATTAAATATATATATTTCTATTACTATTTCCCATAAACTGCCGATATATATAGTAGAGGTGATGAGGATGAGAGTAGAGAGTGTACAGCATACAGCTTCCGTTGCCAAGACGGAAAAGCTAGAAGAAGAGAAAAAATCCCCAGAAAAATCTGAAGTTAAGGAAAGTCCTGCAGCAGTATATGAAAAGACCGAAAAAAGCGAAGATAAGGGTCATATTTATGACAAGGCTGCTGTGGATAGGTTGAAGATGGACTCTGAAAGGACCTACTCTAGTTTGAGAAGAATAGTCGAATACCTCCTGCTGCGCCAAGGTAAATCTTTCGATACATTGAAGGATGGGGACCTCATAGAAGTAGATGAAACAGCCCGCATGGAAGCCCAAGAATTGATTGGACCAGAGGGCGAATTAGGCGTAGAAAAGGTAAGCCAAAGGATTGTAGACTTTGCCATAGCCCTATCGGGGGGAGACAAGTCTAAGCTTGACGGACTTAGGAAGGCCATAGGAGAAGGCTTCAAGGAAGCAGAAAAAATCCTAGGGGGACTTCCAGATATATCTAGACAGACCTATGACAGGATAATGGAAAAACTAGATGCTTGGGAAAAAGAAGAATAAGGCCAAATTTGGTCTTATTCTATTTTTATACATGTTTTTACCTTTTTCTGCAATATTCGACTGTACTTGCCACCATAATGTGTTATAATATTGGCGAACACTTTAGTAACTTGTTTAAATCAGAAAGCATTTCAATACATTCAAAAGGGGGGCGTTTTATGACACTTAAAATGAAGATCTTTCTAGGTTTTTCTATTTCTGTACTAATAATCTTTTCTTTATTGTCCTTCTATACCTTTAGAGAGACGACAAAGACCATAGTAGAGAAAGAGCAGGAAATGCTGGATACCCTAATCCACTCCATAGACATACAAATGGAGGGACAGTTGGAATCTGCCGAGATAGGGGCACTTACCATGGCTGAGAACAAAGAGGTCCAGAGCTTGTTTGCAGAAAGGAATCGGGTCGCACTAGAGAAGATGCTCTTGGCTTCTTTTCAATCTATTTCTGACAAGGTAAGTCAGATCCAATTTCACTTACCCGACTCTAGCTCTTTCCTTAGACTGCACCAGCCCAGTAAGTTCGGCGACAGCCTAAGAGATTTTAGATTTACAGTAAATGAAGCCAATGAAAGCAGGGAAATGATCAGGGGATTAGAGAAGGGCGTTGCTGGATTTGGGTTCAGGGTAGTTGTGCCCATGTCCTATGAGGGCAGGCATATTGGCAGCCTGGAATACGGCTCAGATTTTGGGGATAATTTCTTAGAAAAGATAAAGGACCATTATGGAGGCGAGTATTTCCTATACCAGTTTGACGATGAAGATGAGCAGAAGTCCGAGCTTCTAGCCTTTACCACTGACGAGGACCTATGGGAAATAGATGACAAGGATTATTTGACAAACATAAGGGATAATGAGGTCCTCTATCTCCAATCCAAGGACAAGAAATCGAATATTACCTTTATGCCCTTTAAGGACTACAGGGGTCAGGTATCGGGATATTTTAAGATAATAAATGACAGGTCTGCTCTAGTGTCCAGATTAAATGCCATTAAGAGAAATGGATCCATGGTTACAGTTGGCCTATCGGCGCTATTGTTAACTGCACTGTACCTATTCTTAAGTCATTCATTTAAACCCATATTATCCTTGGTAGAAATGATGAAGGAGGTATCAGCAGGTGATTTGACCAAGACCATAGATATTCGGACCAAGGACGAGATTTCCTTCCTTGGAGACTCCTTCAATACTATGATCGTCAGCCTAAGGCAAATTATCTCCCAATCAGCCCAGGTATCGGAGCAGGTAGCAGCCACCAGTCAGGAACTGTCTGCCGCCTCAGAAGAAGTGACAGCTTCATCTGAGCAGGTGACCAATACCATAGAGGGAGTTGCACAATCCGCCAATATACAGGCAGAATCCATAGGCAGATCCAATGAAACCATCGACAAGATGAATGCAAATATCGGGGCTGTAGCCGCAAATATCGGCAATATAAATGTATCCACAAGGAATACCCTAGACTCTGCTGAAAGGGGTATAGTATCCTCAAAGGATGCCGTTGAAAAAATCAACAGGCTAAAGGACTCTACGGCAGAGACTTCAAGGGAAATATATAAGCTGAATGACAGCTCCAAGGAGATTGAAAAAATTGTCGACAGCATAAGCAACATAGCTGAGCAGACAAATCTACTGGCCTTAAATGCAGCCATAGAAGCCGCTAGAGCAGGTGAGGCTGGCAGAGGATTTTCCGTAGTGGCAGATGAGGTGAGAAAACTAGCGGAACAAAGCTCCCATTCATCGGCCCAAATCTCCAACCTCATACTCAATATCCAAAGCGAAATAAATATTGCTGTCAGGTCAATGGAGCAAAACAATGTGGAGGTCGACGAATCAGTCCAGATTGTAAACGCCTCTAGCCACAGTTTTACTGAAATATTAAAGGAAATCAATGTAGTTGCAGAGCAAATAGATGAGGTCACTAGGCTTACTAGGGAGGTCTCCGAAAGCTCTGAAGATGTGACAGAAAGCTTTGATATAATAACTGAACTGTCCGGCAAAACCGTAGAAGCCTCTGGAGATGTAGTAGGCTCGGCAGAGCAGCAGACGGCTGCCATGGAGGAGATATCCAGTTCCTCTATGAATCTGGCTACACTGGCAAGCGAATTGAGGGATTTTATCTCCGTCTTTAAATACTAGGCAGGATAATATTAGGGCCTATCTACAAATTGTAGATAGGCCTTATCTATTTAGCTAGTTCCCTTGAATAAAACTTGCCTCTTTTAACTAACTTTTGTATCTTGACAACCAACTGCCTATTGTCAATATCCTTGTCATCCTTGGGGACATAGGAAACATAACCCTCCTCCACCATTAAGTTGATGGTCTTTAGTGAAACTCCCGTGTCTATGATAATATCCACAACTGTAGCTTGGGGACTTTTCTTGATATAGTCTATGATTAAATCGTATTCCTTGTTTAACTTCTCCGTACAACTAGGGCAATAATCCTTGCCATTTCTTTCAAATAGCTCATTGCATCTCTTACAAATGGAATAGCTCATATCACTCACCCATTTTCATTATAACATATGATACCTAGTAATACTCGGGAGTCTAGTCCTATTTTCGTCTAGGCCCCATGTCCTATTTGCAAATCTTAATATAGTGGTCTACCAGATCCTCTATGGTCACTATGCCGACCACGAGCTTTTCCTCCACCACAGGTATGGCTATTACATCCTTTTTCCTGAGCCTTGCAGCTAGGTCAATTATCTCATCCTCTGGATCTGCCGTCAGGACCTCCTTGGTCATGACCCACTCGACGGGACAATACTTGTAATGGCCGGGATCAATTAAAAACCTATATATGTCCGCCCTCACCACAATACCTACAAGACTGCCATTTTCATCTACAACGGGCATGCCGTTGATGCCGTCCCTATACATTATTTCCAATGCCTTTTCAATGAGTTCTTCAGGCTTAATAGCTATGACTGGAGACCTCATTATATCCCTTACCTTCATGAAAACCCTCCTCACAATCTTCTTCCTATACTATATACCCATATATGTAGCTTTTATCCTAGTCTGCTCCTTTTTTCTCCCTTTCAAAGACATGTATTTTAGCTGAATAAATGCATGTCCTATCTCCTGTATATCCTGGTCAGGTGGCCAATCCTTTTTGCGAGTTCATCTGTTAAACTGGCCCTATCTAACCTCCAGAGCCAATTATTTGCAAGGCTAGAAGGGGTATTCATCCTGGCCTCCCCTCCCAGTCCCAAAAAGTCCTGCATAGGTGCTATTGCCAAATTGGCAGGAGAACTCCAAGCCCCCCTTATAAATCCCCAGTTATATCCTTCCTCCCTACCTAGCCTTAGGTATTCTATGGCGTAGTTTAGCTCTCCCTCTGATGCAGACTCCAGCCAGTCCATTATAGTAGGATTGTCGTGGGTCCCCGTATATACTACTGAATTCTTCTCATAGCTATGGGGCAGGTATTCGCTTTCTCCCCAGGGGTCAAAGGCAAATTGCAGCACCTTCATGCCGGGAAAACCTGTGAATTCCAGCAGGTC
This sequence comes from Tissierellaceae bacterium, assembly GCA_041655755.1. Lineage (GTDB taxonomy): Bacteria > Bacillota > Clostridia > Tissierellales > Tissierellaceae > JAAYFT01. The sequence continues at coordinate 5,731 of JBBAEY010000023.1, read as the reverse complement.
CTTGACATCTTCTGTGATGAGGCCCAGGTCCTCGGCAATTATATTTAGGTCTCCAAGACCTTCTTTAATCTTTTTAAATAGCTTTTTCCCCGGCCCCTTGACCCACTGTCCATCTCTGGCGTCCTTGGAGCCATATGCTACTTGCCAGTAGTTTTCAAAGCCCATGAAGTGGTCTATCCGCAAATAATCGAAGAGCTGAAAGGAGTATCTAATCCTCTCAAGCCACCACTGATAGCCCTGGTCCTCCATGGAATTCCAGTCGTATATGGGATTCCCCCAAAGCTGACCCCCATCTGAAAAGTTGTCAGGGGGATAGCCAGAGACAGCCCTTGGCAGCAAATCAGAGTCAATATTAAATAAGTCTGGCTTGGACCAGGTATCTGAACTGTCCTCCGACACGTAAATTGGCAGGTCCCCAATTATTTGTATTCCCCTTTCATTGGCGTATTTTTTCAGCTTCTCCCACTGGCCAGTAAAATAGTACTGGGTAAAAACCCAGAAAAATATTTCATCTTGATTTTCCCTTTCATAGTCTAGGAGCTCCCGGGAATTGTATTCCCTGTATTGATCCTCCCAGCCTAGCCAGGATGCTCCCTGGAAGCTTGCCTTAACTGCCATAAAGAGGGCAAAGTCCCTAAGCCAGCTCATGTTTTCCTCATAAAAGTCTGCCAGTTCCCCAGTCATGGAATCCTTGGCCTTATCATAGGCCCTGCGCAAAAGCTTCATCTTGTTTTCGTAGACTAGGCCGTAGTCAATCCTGTCAGGCTCCTGTCCCAGCTTGTATCCATCTATATCCTCCTTGAGCAGATAAGCCCTTTGGATAAATTCATCCAAATCGATGAAGTAGGGATTTCCTGCAAAGGCAGAAAAACACTGGTAGGGAGAATCTCCAAATCCCGTAGGCCCTAGGGGGAGAATTTGCCAGAATTTTTGGCCTGCCTTGACTAAAAAGTCTACAAATTCATAGGCCCCCCTGCCAAAATCCCCTATACCATAGGGCCCTGGAAGGGAAGAAATGTGCATTAGTATTCCACTTGACCTTTTAATATCCCTCATCCCCTTATATCTATTGTCTGTAGTCTCCTAAGATTGCGGCTCCGATTATGCCCGCCTGGTCGCCCAGCCTTGCCAACTCTATTTTACCGTACTCCATTTCCTTAAAGAGGAGGTATTTGGGCAAGAGGCCCCTCACCCTTTCCAGTAGAAAATCACCTGCCCTGGCAACTCCCCCACCTAAAACAATAATGTCGGGGTCTAGAATATTAATCAGATTTGCTATGCCAATGACAAGGTATTTAACCATCCTGTCAACGGCCATATTGGATAGCCTGTCCCCCTTGGCCGCTCCCTCAAATATTGCCTTGGCACTGATATTTTCAATGTCTTTCAGCAGTAGGCTATCCCCAAAGCCCCTTTCTATCTCCCATCTTACATATCTTTCCATGGCAGTGGAGGAAGCAAAGGTTTCCAAACAACCCCTGTTGCCACAATTGCAGTCGTAGAAGTTCTCCCCCACAATCATATGACCTATCTCCGAACCTAGGCCATGACTGCCGCTATAGACCTTCTTGTCGAGAATGATGCCACCCCCTATTCCAGTCCCTATGGTAATAAACAAGGAATTGGCATATCCCCTGCTGGCACCTAGGGCAGACTCAGCTATGGCCGCCACTGTGGCGTCGTTCCCTATATAGACCGGTATCTGAAATCTAGCCCTTATATCCCTTCCAAGGGGAACATTGGACCAGCCGAGATTGGTGCAGAATATGACCTTGTCACCCTCCTCATCTGCAATTCCCGGTATGCCTATACCTATGGAGTCCAGCTTCTCACCTAATTCCCCTGCCCTGGAAATCATATCCTCAATGGCATGGATAAGCTTGTCCCTTATATATTGGTATCCCTTTTCCTTTTCCGTAGGCATTTCGCTTTTGTAGACCATATCCAGCTTTGAATTTAAAAGACCCATGCCAATATTAGTACCTCCAATATCTATGCCTATTCTCATAAGCCTTACCTCCAAATCCTAATCTTCAGGTCTCCCCAATAGTCTAAACATGTTTTTCTTATAGGACTCCACTCCCGGCTGATTAAATGGATTGACCCCTAGGAGATAGCCACTTAGGCCACAGGCCTTCATAAAGAAATAGGCCATATATCCAAAGTAGTAGGGGGAAAGCTCTGGAACATCTATCCTGAGATTGGGGACACCGCCGCTTACATGGGCTTCTATGGTCCCCTCCATGGCATTTTTATTGACAAAATCCAGGCTCTTGCCCTCCAAATAATTTAGGCCATCTAGATCCTTTGCCTCCCTCTTGAGAATCCAATTTACAGGATCCTCCTCAATATTTACTACAGTTTCAAATAAGTTTCTCCTGCCCTCCTGGATATACTGGCCCATGGAGTGAAGGTCCGTCGTAAAGTTCATGGATGAAGGAAATATGCCCTTGCCCTCCTTGCCTTCAGACTCTCCAAATAGCTGTTTGTACCACTCGCTGAAGTAAAATAACCTGGGCTCGTAGTTTGCCATTATTTCCGTAGTCTTGCCCTGCCTATAGAGTATCTGCCTGAGTACTGCGTATTGGTAGGCCATATTGACCCTTAAATCCTCATCTGATAGGTCCTCCATAGCTGCTACCGCCCCATCCATTAGCTCATCTATATCTATGCCAGCGACAAACATGGGCAAAAGCCCTACTGCCGTAAGGACAGAGTACCTGCCCCCCACATCGTCGGGTATGACAAAGGTCTCATAGCCCCTTTCATCGGCCAAGTCCTTCAGTGCTCCCCTGGACATGTCAGTGGTAGCATATATCCGCTTGCTAGCTCCCTCCTGCCCATACCTGTCCTCCATATATTCCTTTATTATCCTAAAGGCTATGGCTGGCTCTATAGTTGTCCCCGACTTGGAAATTACATTTACAGATAAATCCCCCTCTATGGTTTCAAGGAGATCCCTTAAATAGCTAGAACTAAGCTGGTGGCCCAAGAAATATAGCTTTGGCCCCTTTCGCCTTTCCCTTGGCAGCTCATTGTAGAAGCTGTGGTTTAGCATGCCCATGGCAGCCCTTGCCCCTAGATAAGATCCCCCTATGCCTATTACTATAAGTACCTCCGAGTCCTTTCGAATCCTTTCCCCTGCCTCTTTTATCCTTTGAAATTCCTCCCTGTCATACTTGCCGGGAAGGTCCACCCAGCCAAGAAACTCTCGGCCTTGGCCAGTCCTCTGGTGGAGCATCTGGTGGCACTTGCTGACCTCCCCCTGCAAGGCAAATATATCCTGCTCCTCTAAAAAGTCCAAGGCCTTCCTATAATCAAAACCTATCTTCCTCATAATATCCCTCTTTTCTAGTCTTTTACAATTCTACATCTATCTATTTCATCACCTTAAAGCTATTATATAGTAAATCAAAGAGAATGTTTAGCCTAATTGACTAAAATATCCACTTAATATATAATTTACTTGTGTATAATACTTATCGGCAAATATAAAATAGGAGGTGGTCATATATGTTATCATTGTTTAAATCCAATGATGAAGAGATACAACTTTTAAAAAATAAAATAGACGAGCTAAATAGTAGTTTAGATGCAAAAGACAATGAGTTTCAAATATTTCTAAACAATTTGCACAAGGAAATGCTATCCACCATTGAGCAGCATGAAATAGTCAACGATCAGCATGATGTGCTGGGGGATATGGTTAAAACCTTGCTAGATGAATTTGATATTGTAAGAAATAGCACCGTAAGGACCCACCATGTCTCGGAGGAAGTATTGGATAAGGGGCAGGAACTCATAGCTACATCAAGTGAAATGGTAGATATATCCCAAGATGGAAAGGATGCTGTGGACCAGGTAAGGGACCTGATGGATGCCCTAGGGGAACAATCCCAAAAAACGTCCCATAGCATGAATCAATTAAGCGATAGGTCAAAGGAAATAGAGGAAATAGTCACTGTCATAGAAAGTGTATCGGAGCAGACCAACCTCTTGGCCCTCAATGCCAGCATCGAATCCGCCCGTGCCGGTGAAGCCGGAAGGGGATTTTCTGTAGTTGCAGATGAAATTAGAAAATTGGCTGAAAATACTAGGCATAGTACTATAAATATTACAGAGCTGACAAAGACCATTCAGGAGGAAGTATCAGAAGCCTTTAAAGAGAATCAGAGCAATATAAGGCTAATCGAAGAAGGCTTCCATAAGATCCACAAGACCTCAGAGCAAATCAATGTCCTGATGGAGTTTGTAGAAAGCGTCCAAAATGAAATAAGGGAATTGTTGAAATCCATAGAAGAACAAAAAATATTGAGCGAAGAAGTCCTAAACAACTTTACAAAGACTAATGAAATGTTTGAAGAGGCCAGTGCTGCCCTGGTAAATCACATAGAGGAAGCGGAAATAGTGAGCCAGAAGCTGCTCAAGACCTTGGATATGGTAAAGAATTAAATTTGAGCCTTTATATTCATATATAATGGTCGATAAATAGGGTATAATGTAATTAATACTGAAAGGAGGAGAATATATGAGCCTATTGACACTGGACTATATCACCCACAAGATTGAGGATGTGAAAACCATACCTGAAATTATAACGAGAATTATCAACTTGACAGACAATCCCGATTCAACGGTGAACGATATAGAAAAGTTGGTCTTGCGGGATCAGGCCTTGACGGGCAAAATTCTCCGCCTTGCAAACTCTGCCTACTATGGATATGCAAGGAGAATATCAACCATATCCGAAGCAACTGTCCTACTTGGATTTCAGGCAATTAAGGGTATTGCCCTGGCATCCATGGCTAGAGACTACATGTCTAGCGAGTTTAAGGGCTATTCCCTGGAGGAAAAACAGCTCTGGAACCAGTCCCAAACCTGTGCAATTATATCCAGGTATATAGCAAGGCAATTGAAGTATCCCAATCCAGAAGAGGCCTATATAGCTGGGCTCCTGAGGGATATAGGAAAGACAATATTAAACGAGCATATGGAAAGTGAGTATAAGGAGGTCCTATCCAAGGTAAGCAGCGAAGGAATAAGCTTCCTCGACGCAGAGAACGAAGTATTTGGATACGACCATGCCCAGATAGGGGGGATTGTGGCAGAGAAGTGGAACCTGCCTGCAGTCCTGATAGATGCCATTAAATACCACCATACGCCAGACCTATCCAATATAAATCCAGTCTTGGTATCCATAGTCCATATAGCGGATGCCCTGACAATGATGATGGGTGTAGGTATTGGCCTAGATGGCCTTAGCTATAATTTTTCCGAAACCGCGCTCGTCACCCTAGGGCTTGACGAAATGGAAATACAGAATATTATCTCCGCTGTGTCGGATTTGATCAAGGATACAGATAGTTTTTAGGCAGTTCTTCTCTTCCATTTTGATAATAAATTATAATTTACTTATGACTTTCATCTGATAAATGACCCTTGGCATTGCTCCCAAGGGTCATTACAGTATAATATTCTTATAATTCTCTTTGTATATCCTCAAGCTCTTCTAGGGGCAATTTAGTGTATTTGGCCACTAGGGCCACCTCCATACCGTCCCTTAATAGCTCCCTGGCCATTTCCCTAGCCTTCTTTAACTCGCCTTCCTCTTTCCCTTTTTCTATTCCCTTTTCTATTCCCTTTTCTATTCCCTTTTCTATTCCCTTTTCTATTCCTTTTTCATATCCCTTTGACTCCGCATACTTTATCCTTGAGATTTCATCTAACCTCG
>JBBAEY010000022.1:0-27721 GCA_041655755.1 Tissierellaceae bacterium | reverse complement strand
TAAGGGGCTATCCATCCTATAATTTAACTTAAATCCACTTTCTCTAGTGTAAAAGGCTGGCAACTGATTTGTCCCGTATCCGATTACAGGTACGCCCTTTGTCTCTAGGTATTCTAAGGTGAGACCTAAATCCAGAATAGATTTGACACCAGCACATACTACTGTTACCTTGTTGTTGGCAAGTTCCTCCAGATCAGCCGATATGTCCATGGTGACCTCTGCACCCCTATGGACTCCGCCGATACCTCCGGTGGCAAATATCTTTATACCTGCAAGGGCGGCAATGACCATGGTAGCTGCCACAGTAGTAGCCCCATCTTCTTCCCTGGATACAAGAATTGCTATATCCCTCCTGCTGGATTTTATGACATCCAATCCCTTCCTGCCCAAATAATCGATTTCATCAGGTGAAATCCCTACACTTAATTTGCCCCCGATAATGGCTATAGTTGCGGGAATAGCACCCCTATCCCTAACGATCTTTTCTACATTTAAAGCAGTCTCCACATTTTGCGGATAGGGCATACCATGGGATATGATTGTAGATTCTAGGGCCACAACTGGCCTATTTTCATCAATTGCCTTCTTTACTTCTGAGGATATAACTAAATTATTCATTTTTTACCTCCATATTATTTAAGATATTTTCAATATTTAGGACAGACATTTCCTCGCTTACTGTAGACTTAGACCTTACAGTAATAGATGCAGCAGCTATACCAGCTATGGCAGACCTGCCTATGCCAAATCCTTGTAAGTAGGCCCATACAAGGGCCGCCAAAAAACTATCTCCTGCACCCGTCGTGTTGATGGCCTTGCTTTCTAGGATGGGAATCTCACCCTTTTCACTTCCATTTGTATAGTATACACCTTCTGAACCTAAGGATACAAATACATTTTTCACGCCCTTTTTAATAATTACCTCACTGGCCCTTTCCAGATCCTTCCTATCCCTTATCTTCATATTGGAAAGTGTCTCTGCCTCCAAGATATTGGGCTTTAGGGTGTGGATATTATGTATGGAATTTTTAATCTTTCTTGCCTTTTCAACGGAAACAGTATCTAGGAAAATAGGGACCTCCACATTATCCATTATAAATTCAAGGGAATTAAGGGGAATATTTGTATCCAAGACACAGGCCTGACCCCCGTTGATAATCGCCAGTTTCTCATTTAAGTAGTCCGGACTAATATATTTGTAGATATTCATATCAGAAATAGCCAATTGCATTTCACCTGCCTGATTGTTGATGCAAATATAGGATGAGCTTGACTCATTTGGCACAATCAGGGTATGATTTAAGCTAATATTTAGTTTTTCGCAGCTGTTTTGTATTTCATGGGCATGGGAATCCTGTCCAAGAACTGTAATGAGCTCTAGCTCAATGCCCAGTCTACTTAAATTTTCAGCTATATTTCTAGCTACACCTCCTAGTGCCAGGATGATATTGCCAGGATTTGAGTCCTTGAAATTAAGCCCTGTAAAGGGACTTCCAATAATATCGATATTTGCACCACCTATGACCGTAATATAATTTTCCAAGTTGCACCCCCTAATATTTATCATATATGAAATATACCCAAGATTGGGTTCATTAATAGGTTTTAAACTAATAAATCAAGGAAGAATAGAATTAGAGAGAAAAACCCTTGACATTGGACAATATTTAAGGCAAATTGTATATAGTATATACAATTCGAGCCTCTAAAAGAAATGAGAATATAAACAAGTGGATTTAGGTAAATAAAAATATAAGGAGGAGGATTATGTCACTTATAGCAGTAGATTTTGATGGAACCTTATATGAGGAAAATTCTGTTATGGTCACCATAAAGGCGGGGAGAGAGACATTTAAACTAGGTCAATGGCTTCTTATCTTCAAGGATGTTTTGAATGGCAGCCTAAGAGGGAGGGGAGAAAAGATTGATTTTCGCCAGCTCTTTCTTAAATCCTTTTTCCGCCAGATGAAGGGAAGGAGCAGGGAGGAAATACATGATTTTTTTGTCTCCCTAGTCAAGACGGGGCAGGAGGGCCTCAATTCCAGACTAGTTTCTAGGCTAGAGAAGCACCTGGATGATGGTGACCGCTTACTTATACTGTCCGGTGCCCTACAGCCATTCTTAGAAACCTTTGTAGAGGAAATGGGAATAAAAGCTGAGGTAATAGGGACTACACTGTACTTTGATGAGAATGGAATATGCACAGGGGAAATCAGCAAAATAAACAATGGAGTTGAAAAAGTCAACAATATAAAGCTTTGGATGGAGGAAAACAATATCCAGAATGAAAGCATATGGGCATATGCAGATAGCAAGTCTGATATACCCCTCTTGGAATTTGCAAATAAGGCCATTGTCGTCAATCCGTCAACTGAACTTAGGGAAGTTGCCCAGTCAAGGGGCTGGGAAGTCTTCAGCTAATTAAGGGCAGCCATGTCAGCTTTACCTGTTGACCTCTTGTCACATTCAATTCCACGGAAGAAAGTCTTAAATAAATCCTAGCTGATATTTGACCGCAAGTAAGAGTCCGAAATAGAATTGGAATAATGTAAATAATTATTTGGAGGAATATGGAATGATAGCAAAAAATGTATGGACAAAGGATTTTACCTTGATAACTGTGGGCACAATTATATCTGCCATAGCAGGGCAAACAATCAGCCTGCCCCTTAGCCTCATGGTCTTTGATGAAACGGGGTCTACATTCTTATCGGCAATTCTCTTTATTTCAAGTATGGTTCCCAATGTAATACTTCCAATTTTAATTGCACCTATAATAGATAGAAACCCGAAGAAATGGCTTATAGTTGGGCTGGACTATCTCACGGCCCTCATGTATTTTTTAATTGCCTATATAGTGGGCAAAACTGGATTTGTCTATTCTATCTACTTGGGCTTTAGCTTTGCAGCAGGGACCATTGGGACTATATATCTTCTTGCCTATCAGGCATGGTTTCCTGATTTGATTCCAATGGGATACGAGCAGCAGGGGTATGCAATATCATCATCTATTTATCCAAGCATTATGATATTTATGTCTCCCATAGCAGCCTATCTATATAAGACCCTATCCATAGATAAGATATTTCTTATAATTGGATTTTTGACCCTAGGGGCTGCGACCTTTGAAATTTTCATTAATAATGTAAACCATGTTGGGAAAAAGACCAAGTTTAGTTTTGATGAATACAAAAAAGATATGCTACGCGGGTTTGAGTTTTTAAGGAATGAAAAAGGAATTAGAAATATATATACCTATATGAGTGTGACCAATGGGGTTGCCAATGGATTGTCCATAATGATACAGGCATATTTTCAAACTGTAAGTTTCCTGTCGGTTACCATGCTGGCCTTTTTAAAATCGTCGGAAACGGTTGGAAGAATTATTGGGGGTGCAGTTCAGTACAAGATCAATGTCCCTCCTGAAAAACGCTATGGGATTACCAAATTCGTATATGCTACATATGAAACAATGGATATGCTCCTGTTATTTATGCCCTATCCCCTAATGATTATCAATAGATTTATTTGTGGATTTCTGGGAATGACCTCCGCTACCTTGAGGGAGACCAGTGTTCAATCCTATTTGCCAGCAGATGTCAGAGCTAAGGTGAACGCAGTTTTCAGCGTATTCATTGCAGTATCCATTATATTTTTTCAGATGGTCGGGGGATTTCTAGGGGATATAATCGGCTATAGGAAGGTAGTTGTTATCCTAACCGCAATATCTTTTTCCATAATGTTTATCTTTATAGTATTGCCGACAAAGGAGAATCAGAAGGTTTACAGTGCTAGGAGAATGGAGGCATAGGTTTTTAACAATGAAAAAGGTGATTTTATGAGATTTGAACCTATAGATATTAAAGAACATAGGGACTATATAATAGCCTTTCGAAGGGATTCTTTTGTGGTAAGTTTTGGATCAGATGAGGATTTTGGAGATGAAGAGGAATACCTTGACTGGGTGAGGACTAGGTCAAGTGAATTTCCCCAAGGATTTGTTATGGTATGGGAAGATGAAACGCCGATTGGACAGATTGAGCTTACAATAAGGGAATACATGGGGAAGACAATAGGGTATATAAATCTATATTATTTAATTCCTGAGAAGCGGGGTTTAGGATTAGGTAAAGAACTCCATAAATACGCCTTACATTTTTTTAAGGGATATGGAGTAGGGGAGTATCATCTTCGGGTTTCACCTACCAACAGACATGCATTGCCTTTTTACTATAAAAATGGAATACAAAGGATTGGTTTTGAATATGGTGGTAAAGTAATTAGGATGAAGGGGATAATAGCAAACAAGACAAGTTTAAAATAATAACAAAGTCAAGGCTACAATTGACCCTAACTGAGGTGAATTGTAGCCTTATATGAGAAAGCACCTTTACCCTATCTTGCCTTGATATTGATTTTCCCACCGGTATAACTTCCATCGTCATGGGGTTCTTCCCTAGGGGTGAGTGTATTATACAAATTCAGGAATATAGGCTTTAAAAAAATTCGGATTTAAGGTATAATGTGGTTCACAACATAGATAAATGACTAGACGAGGAGAGATGCAAGTGAAGAAGATAGTTGTATTTGGAAGCAAGCTTTGACCAGACTGTAATCCAGCGAAAGAGTATCTTTCAAATAAGAATGTTAAGTACGCGTACATAGACGTCACTGAAAGTATGGGAAATTTAAAAAGATTTTTAAAATATAGGGACAATAGGCCTGAATTTCAGAAGATTAAGGAGAAGGGAAACATTGGGCTGCCCTGTATTGTTGTAAATAATGGGGAAGAGATTCTATTTGATTACAATGAATTAAAAGTATAGCTTAAAATGGGGGATAAATAAAATGAAGGAAACAGTATATATAGTGGGCCACAAGAATCCCGACTCGGATTCCATTTGCTCTGCCCTTGCCTATGCAGAGTATAAAAATGGCAATGGAGATGTCAACGCCATTCCCGTAAGGCTAGGGAGGATGAATAGGGAAACGAAGTTTATACTTGAGTATTTTGGAGTTGAGTCTCCCATGCTTCTGGAGACAGTTAGGCTTAGTGTTGAGGACTTAAACTTTGACAAGGTTGCTCCTGTAAGCCCAGATATATCCCTTAGAATGGGTCTGGAATTGATGAAAAGAAACAATTTGAACAGCCTTCCAGTTGTGGACGAAAGCGAGCAGCTAATAGGAGTCACCACCATATCAGATATAATCAGCTCCTATATAGATGTGTGGGACAATGGTATCCTAGGTAAGTCCGGTTCCACCATAGACAATATAGTTGACACCTTGTCGGCTAAGGCAGTTGTAATACCGAAAAAGGTCAGGCCTTTTACTGGAAAGATCTTGGTCTTGGCAATGGAGCCAAAATCTGTGGTGAAATATATAGAGGAAAATGATATAGCGATTTGCGGGGACAGGAGGGATGTACAGGAGATTGCCATTAACAGCAAGATATCCCTGATGGTTGTAACAGGAAATGCGAGTTTAGATGAAGATATTATAGAATTGGCCAGGGAAAGGAACATTACCCTGATTTTGACACCCCATGATACCTTTACCACATCTAGGCTTATAACCCAATCCATGCCAATAAATCATGTAATGACCAAGGAAAATCTAGTTATGTTTGCATTAGACGATTTAGTTGACAATGTCAAGGATAAAATGTCTCAAACTAGGTATAGGTCTTACCCAGTGATTGACGACGATAATAACAACAAGGTTGTTGGACTAATATCTAGATACCACTTGATTTCAAGTATGAAAAAGAAGGTAATTCTTGTGGATCACAATGAGAGAAGCCAATCCATAGATGGATTAGAGGAATGCGATATTTTAGAAATCATAGATCACCACAGGGTAGCAGATGTATTCACGGGCAACCCCATATATTTTAGAAATGAACCTGTAGGCAGCACCTCCACCATAATTGCATCAATAATGTTTGAAAACGGTAGAAGGCCCTCTAAGAAGATAGCGGGCATATTGGCAGCCGCCATAATCTCGGATACCCTATTATTTAAGTCCCCTACATCTACCAATACAGACAAGATAATGCTAGAGAGGCTAGCTAGGATAGCAGACTTGAATATAGAGGAATTTGCCATGGAGATGTTTAAGGCTGGGACATCTCTTACGGGGAAAACACCCCAGGAATTGCTGAATCAGGACCTAAAAGTATTTAACATTGATGATGAGAAAATAGGCATTGCACAGGTAAACACCATGGATCCAGACAGTCTAAGGGATATGAAATCTGACCTCATAATAGCCATGGAGGATAAGAGAAGGGAACAGGGTTATTCCCTGTTCATATTGATGTTGACAGATATATTTAATGAGGCATCGGAAATGGTGGTAGTGGGAGAACACAGGGAAATCGTTGCTGAGGCATTTGGTGAAAGCCTAGACAATAATTCATTTTATGCCCCTGGGGTCCTATCTAGAAAAAAACAAGTTGTCCCCCCAATTACGGCTGCAATTACCAATATAGATAGGATATAAAGCTTACAGAGTTTTCAATACTTACCCCTACATGGTATAATATAAAAAAGCTAGAATGGGGGATTGAGTATGGAAGCTCTGAAATTGCTTTTAGTCTTTATAGTTATTATGGTGGTTATGGGTCTTAGGAGGCCATTGTATGTTTCCATTGCTAGTGGAATATTGGCTACCATAATTTTATATAGGGTCAATATAATAGATGGAATAAAAGCTATGTATATTTCTGCTGTCAGCCTGGACACCCTTTATTTGATTTTGGCCTTTTACACCATAACATTTCTGCAAAGGCTGCTAGAGGATAGGAATCATCTGATATTGGCGGAAAAGTCTTTAAGCAATCTATTTAATAGCAGAAGAATTAATGCCATGGTAGCACCATTCGTCATAGGTATGCTACCTTCACCTGGTGCAGTCCTAATAGCAGGACCAATTGTGGACAAAGCTGGAGAAGATTATGTAACTACCAAGGAGAAAGCATTTATAACCACTTATTATAGACATATTTCAGAAAGCTTTATGCCCACCTATGCTCAGATTTTATTGGCAGTAAATTTATCAGGTATAAATATGACCTATTTTGTGTTGGGAATGATTCCATTGGTTTTTGTATTATTTATTTTAGGATATATATTCTATGTGCGTAAGATACCAAAGGAGACCGGCTTACCAGAGTCTAAAAATAAAAAGCAAGATATTATAAATATCTTTATTAGCCTTTGGTCCATTGCATTGACAACCATTATAATCTTGATTTTTAATATACAGGTTTACCTAGCTGTAATACCTGTTGCAATACTATCCATATTTTTAAATAGGTTTAAATGGCAGGAAATCAAGCCTATGTTTGTGACTGCATTTGACACAAAGCTCGCCCTAAGCACAATTGTCATAATGATGTTTAAGGGAGTAATAGCCTATACGGGAATTATTGAAAATTTACCTGTTTATTTTGCTGCATTGCCAATACACCCTGCTTTTATCTTCGCCTTGATTTTTTTGTTTGGCACAATTGTGGCTGGTTCCCAAGCCATGGTAGCCATAGCCATACCCCTTGCCTTTGCCACCATACCCTATGGAGGCTTGGCCTTACTTATCTTGCTTATGTCCATGAGCTATATAGCTTCCCAAATATCACCTACTCACATATGTTTGGCCATTGTAACGGAGGATTTTGGCGTTTCCTTCATAGATTTAGTAATGAGTACAATGCCAATTTTGATTTCATTTGTAATTATCAGCACTATCTATAGTTATGCGATATTTCTTTTATTTTAAGTTTTAAAAATTCCTTTCAGTTTTAAACAATTTTTAGCAAGGATAAAAACATGCAATTAGTAGACAATAAATAAAGAAACAAAAAAACTGAAAGGAGAGTCATTATGGCCTTAAAGAACACATTAAACTTAAGTAATGTAACTCAACAGGAGCTAAATAGCGTTAAGGAGATAGCACTTGGACACTTGACCATGAGCAATAAATTTTGCATGTATGAAACACAGGTACAGGAGCCACAGCTAAAGCAGATGCTTCAGCAATCTTGTACAGATGCTAAGACTACTGCTACAAATCTAATCAACTCATTATAGGAGGGTAAAAAATGCAAGAGAGAGATATAGTTAATGATCTATTGGTGGGTACCAAGGCCAGTATCAATTCATATACGACAGCAATACAAGAATGCTCAAATCAACAGTTAAGGTCGACCCTACAGACTCTTAGGGACGAGGCGGAGCAAATGCAATATCAATTATTTCAAATGGCTGAGCAAAAAGGCTACTATACACCTGCACCGGCTGCCAGCACAAATGATATAAACTCGATTAAGACTGCTTTATCGTCTGCTGTAAACTCTGCAAACTCTAAATCAAATAACCTTAGTTCATAGATAAAATTTTAGGGATTCTATTATAAACTTAGAATCCCTAAAATTTTCTAAAAATATGAAAAAAATCCATAGACTTTTCATTTTTTCTATGGTATTCTATATAAAATAAATACCTTTAATCTAATCCAGAGAGATTAGGAAGGGATTACAGATAAATATCTTTGTATTTTTATGCCTTCCTACAGAAGGCTTTTTTAAAGCGTAATCCTTGAAGGGCAATAATGCTAAAGGAGGTTTTAAAATGTTAAAAGGAAAGCATTTAATCGATCCACAGGACTTTTCAGTTGAAGAATTAGATGAAATATTTGATTTGGCAGAAGAAATCATTAAAAAACCAGAGGATTTTACAAATGTTTGCAATGGAAAACTATTAGGGACCTTATTTTTCGAACCAAGTACCAGAACCAGACTAAGCTTTGAATCGGCAATGCTTAGATTAGGTGGGGAGGTAGTTGGTTTTTCTGAGCCCAATTCCAGTTCAGTATCCAAGGGTGAGAATTTGCCAGATACCATAAGGACAGTAGCAGCCTATACGGATATTATCGCCATGAGACATCCAAAGGAAGGGGCACCCAGATACGGCTCCCAATACTCAGATGTACCCCTAATAAATGCAGGAGATGGGGGACATCAACACCCTACACAGACCTTGACAGATCTTTTGACAATCAGGGTGGCAAAGGGAAAGATGACTGATTTAACCATAGGGCTTTGTGGGGACCTGAAGTTTGGACGCACTGTCCATTCCCTAATCAAGGCAATATCTAGATATGAAAATATAAAATTTATACTCATATCCCCCAATGAACTAAAGACACCTAGATACATTAAGGCGGAAATATTGGATAGAAAGTCCCTTGACTATGTAGAGGTTGAAAAACTTGAAGATGTCATGGAACAATTGGATATACTCTATATGACCAGGGTACAAAAGGAAAGATTTTTCAATGAGGCTGACTATATCAGACTAAAAGACAGCTATATATTGGACAAGGCAAAATTAAAAACAGCCAAGGAGGATTTGACCATACTACATCCCCTTCCTCGGGTTAATGAAATAAGCATGGAAATAGATAATGACCCCAGGGCCTGGTACTTTAAGCAAACAAGGTATGGAATGTTCGTCAGAATGGCTCTAATAGCAAAACTCTTGGGGGTGAGATAGATGTTAAATATAAATAGCATCACAAAGGGAATAGTAATAGACCATATAAAACCTGGATATGGCATAATGATATTTGAATATCTAAAGTTGGACAAGGCCGATTTTACAGTAGCCCTCATAATGAATGCCACCAGTAAAAAATATGGGCGAAAGGATATAATAAAAATTGAAAATGAGCTAGACATTGATTTGGCTATGTTGGGATTTATCGATCCCAATATTACGGTAAATATTATTGAGAATGAAAAGATAAGCGAAAAAATAAACCTATCCCTTCCAGATAGGGTAGAAAGCATAATAGAATGTAAAAATCCAAGGTGTATCACTTCAGTAGAAAGGGGAATAACCCATAAATTTGTATTAATAGACGAGGATAAGGGTATCTATAAGTGTGAGTACTGCGATCAGATTTATTCTTGGGAGGGATAGAATGGAATTGATGATAAAAGGGGCAAGGATAGTAGATGAAAGCAAGGATTTCACAGGTGACCTCTATATAAGGGATGGGAAGATAGAGGATTATGGGCCGAGCCTGAATTATGGCTGTGAGAAAATTAATGGGCAAGGTCTAGTTCTCATGCCTTCCTTTGTCGACCTTCATGTACATTTTAGGGAGCCTGGCTATACCCACAAGGAGGACTTATCCACTGGAGGACAGGCCGCCCTCAGGGGAGGCTATACCCTGGTGAATTTGATGGGAAACACCAGGCCCATTAGCTCGTCTATGGATATAGTAGACTATGTCCTTGGGAGGGCTGAGGAACTGGATTTAGTAGATATTCACCAGGTAGTTTCTGTGACTAAAGACTTCGATGGGACCAGCCTAGAACACCTAGATAGTCTTGATGATAGGGTAAAGTTTATTTCAGACGACGGGGTGGGTATCCAATCAAATATCGTCATGTACAATGCCATGTTAAAGGCAAGGGACAAGGGTCTGACTATCATGGTCCACGCAGAGGACAAGGATCTGACCCCCATAGATTACAGGATTTCTGAAAACATCATAAGTTTTAGGGATATTTACCTTTCAAAGGTAACTGGAGCAAGGCTCCACCTATGCCATGTAAGCACTGCAGAGGTCATAGAAGAAATAAGAAGGGCAAAAAAAGAGGGGGCAAATATAAGCTGTGAGGTAACCCCCCATCACATATCCCTATGGGACAATGACTACAGGGTCAATCCCCCTATTCGGACAAAAAGGGACGTAGACGCTATAATAGGGGGAATAATAGATGGGACAGTGGACGCCATAGCTACTGACCACGCCCCCCATACAAAAGAAGATAAGCTAAATGGAGCACCAGGCCTATCTGGTTTGGAAACTTCCTTTTCTGTAGCCTATACAAGACTGGTTAGGACGGGAAAAATAAACTTGATGGACTTGTCCAAGATCATGTCTGCCAATCCGGCAAGGATAATGGAGGTAAATAGGGGCAGAATTGAAAGGGGCTATAGGGCAGATTTAGTTCTACTGGACCTGGGCAGAGAAAGACTAGTAGAAGGAGAAAAATTCTACTCAAAGGGAAAAAACACCCCCTTTGAAGGTATGAAATTTTACGGCGAAGTTGTAATGACCCTAAAGAATGGGGAGATAAAATATCCCTTTGGAAATTAGGAGGTGCTATATTGATAATCGATAGATTGTACGATGAAGTGCAAAAAAAAGGGAATGTGTGTGTAGGTCTAGATACAAAATTGGATTATATTCCAACTTGGATGAAGGAAAAATATATGGATCTAGATGAAATAATATTTCAATTTAACAAGACAATAATAGATAGTACAGAGGACATTGCCGCAATCTTCAAGCTGCAAATAGCATTTTATGAGGCATACGGTATCAAGGGTTTATTAGCCTACAAAAAGAGCCTAGAATACCTGAGACATCTTGGAGTTCTGACTATTGGGGACGTCAAGAGGGGAGATATATCTTCTACGGCAGAGATGTATGCCAAGGCCCATTTTGAGGGGGATTTTGAGGTGGACTTCATTACACTCAATCCCTATATGGGATATGACAGCATTACTCCATACTTTAAGTACTTAGACACTGGAAAAAAGGGAATCTTCGTCCTATTGAGGACCTCCAATCCAGGTGCCAAGGACATAGAATACTTAAGTGTAGATGGTCAAAGCCTATACTACCATGTGGGAGAAAAACTTGAAGAAATGGGCAAAAACTATATGGGTAGTTCCGGTTATAGTCTCATTGGAGCAGTGGTAGGCGGTACCCATACAGAGGAAGCCCTGGAAATAAGGGAAAGGTATAAGGATATGTTCTTTCTAATACCTGGCTATGGTGCCCAAGGGGCAGGCGGCGAAGATGTAGGACTATATCTGAATGAGGGCAATGGAGGGATTGTAAATTCTTCCAGAGGCATAATAACAGCCTACAAGAAATACGAAGACGGACCTAGAAATATAAGCAAATATACAAGGGAAGCTGTACTTAAGATGAGGGAGGATATAGGATTTGAAGGACGGTTATAAGGAAGGGACTATTTATTCAAATGATGAAATAAGTCCCAATATATTTGAGCTAGTATTAGAGGGGGATTTTCATGGACTCCCTGGACAGTTTTATATGATAAGAGGATGGGAGGCCCTAGACCCATTCTTGGCGAGACCAATTAGCATTGCAGATATTGAGGCTGGGAAACTAAAGCTAATATACGAGTTAAAGGGTAAAGGAACCCATATAGTATCCAAGCTCAAGAAAGGCGATAAGCTAAGCCTATTGGGCCCCTTGGGCAATGGATTTAACCTTAAGGAGGAGGGAAGGATAGCTATAATTACTGGAGGAGTTGGCGTAGCACCCATGCTATACCTGTCAAAGAGCCTTTCAGGAGATGTAGATATCTATAGCGGCTTTAGGAGCAATGCATATTTTCTGGATCAAATAAGGCCCTATGTAAGAAACGTCCATATAGCCACGGAAGATGGGTCAACCGGTCACAGGGGGCTTGTAACAGAGCTTTTTAACCCTTCAGATTATGATCTAGTCTATACATGTGGTCCCATGCCCATGATGAAGGCAGTTATCCAGATCTGCAAGGGACAGGTAGATGTATATGCTTCCATGGAAAATCATATGGCATGTGGGATAGGAGTTTGCCTTGGCTGTACTATTGAAACCATAAGGGGAATGGAAAGGGTTTGCAAGGAAGGACCTGTTTTCAGAGGAGAGGAGGTAGTATTCCATGACTAAGGTTGAAATTTTAGGCTATGAACTGAAAAACCCGGTCATAGCGGCCTCTGGAACATTTGGATTTGGAAAAGAGTTTGATGAATACTTTCCCATTGAGAAATTGGGGGGAATTTGCTCCAAGGGCCTGACCTTAAATAAGAGCCAGGGCAACAAGGGTATAAGAATATACGAAACCCCTGCTGGACTAATGAATAGTATAGGGCTTCAAAATCCGGGAGTTAAAGGCTTTATAAATGATGAGTTACCTTTTTTAGAGGGTAAGGATACTGTAATTTTTGCCAATTTAGGTGGACATTCATTGGATGAATACTTAAGGGGCATAGAATTGTTAAACGAAAGCCCTGTTCACTTTATTGAATTAAACATATCTTGTCCAAATGTCAAGGAAGGCGGGATGGCCTTTGGAATAAAATGCAATACTGCCGAGTCAGTGGTAAGGGAAGCAAAAAAGTTGTCAAAAAAACCTATGATAGTGAAACTGTCACCCAATGCGGAGAATATTCAGGCCATGGCCTATAGCTGTGTAGAGGCAGGAGCAGATGGGATATCCCTGGTAAACACCTTCAATGCCCTGGCCATAGATATATATAAGAGAAAGCCGATTTTCGACAATATTACTGCTGGACTTTCAGGCCCCTCTATTAAACCCATTGCCCTTAGAATGGTCTACGAGGTCAGCAAGGTCGTGGATGTCCCTATTATAGGAATTGGTGGAATTACAAGGGCAGAGGACGCCATAGAGTATATTATGGCAGGGGCAACTGCTGTTCAAGTGGGCAGCGGAAACTTCATAAAACCGGATATCACACTTGATATAATCGATGGAATAGAAAGCTTTATGGAAAGGGAAGCTATTGGGTCACTGGAGGAAATCAGGGGGATAATTTAATTTGTCCTGGCCTGATGGAAGATCCAAGCCTAAGTTTAAGCTGCTAACAATAATAAAAAAATAGGGGGTTATGGAATGGTTATTGATTTACTTAAGGAAACAGACGCCCTGCTTCACGGTCATTTTCTCCTGTCTTCTGGTAAACACAGCGATGGATATGTACAATGTGCAAGGCTATTACAACACCCCGATAAGGCGGCAAAAGCCCTGTCGGTGGTGGTGGACAAGGTAAAAGATTTGGATATCGACATTGTAGTTGGACCCGCCATGGGTGGGGTCATAGTGGCCTATGAACTAGGTCGCCAGCTAGGCAAACCGGCCATATTTACTGAAAGGGAAGAAGGCGAAATGAAGCTAAAGAGGGGTTTTCACATAGGAGAAGGCCAGAGGGTCCTAATAGCCGAGGACGTAGTTACAACGGGGAAATCTGCCTATGAGGCAATCAAGGTAGTAGAGGGCCAAGGCGGCATTGTAGTTGGCATAGGCTGTATTGCCGACAGATCCAATGGAAATATTGACTATCCCCTGTTCCCGGGAACAAGGCTGGACATAAAGACATATGAAAAAGAGGATTGCCCCCTATGTAAAGAGGGTCTACCTATTGTAAAACCAGGCAGTAGAAAAATTAAAGGCTAGAATACTAGCCCTTATTTTTTTTTGCCTTTTTATATAGGTCTGAGCCTATATTTTCTGACTTATTCTCTAGGGTCTTATCTAAAATTTCCCCATCTGTGCCATACAATAATTCGTTTGGTATATTTATTGCACTCCCCCTAGGGGGAAAGACATCCTTATTTTCTGCAAGACCGATTTCTCTTGGACTTTTTTTATCCTCCTTGCCCATGGTATCACCTCCATGATTTAGTATTTACAAAAGAAAAGAATATATAGCTAAAATATACAAATACCAAAAAGTTAGTAAGGTTGACACCAGAAGTTAATATTATTAAAATAAAGGTTAAATATATTAAGAAATGTATTGACATATTTAAGTATTAATATTATTATATCTATGAAAGCTAGAATACAACTATGAAAGAAATAATAAACTAATCTGGATATTAAAGAGGGGGAAAGGAATTGAAAGAGCTTTTACTCAAGCGGAAATCAAAATTTATGCTTTATATTTTTGCCTGTCTCTTACCTGTAGTAGATAGGTCTTTGACAAATTTAGCTACAGCATTGTTAATCGGCAGCATTCAATTGAAATCCATGGATCATTTCATCAGGGTAGTCATAATAACTGTTGCAATTATAATACTAGGGTCCTTGCTACATATAGCATCGAGGTTTATGAGGATCTCCTTTATGAGAGACACCTTACTTGATATTAGGAAATTGGCCTTCGACAAGATATTGAATTCATCTTACAAAGAATTTAGCAGGAAATCTAAGGATACATATATATCTAATCTTATAAACGACATAAACATAATAGAGAGGGACTTTTTCCTGGCCTTGATTAACATTATATACAATAGCGGCGTATATATAGTTTCATTGATAGTAATAGGATTTTTAGATTGGAGATTTGCCTTAATGGCATTTACATTTTCTATTATATTGTTCCTCGTCAGCAAGACATTTGAGAGAAAAACTATTTACCTTCAAGAAGGGGTATCAGACGAAAATGAAAGATTTGCGGTCAGTATGGCCAACACCTTTAATGGATTGGAAATATTGAAGCTAAATGACATAGAGGACAAATTCCTAGACAAGTCATTAGCCAATATAATTGGTTTG
This sequence comes from Tissierellaceae bacterium, assembly GCA_041655755.1. GTDB lineage: Bacteria > Bacillota > Clostridia > Tissierellales > Tissierellaceae > JAAYFT01. The sequence goes on along the minus strand of JBBAEY010000022.1, from coordinate 12,324 downwards.
GAGAAGAAAAAGTTAAATTATAATATCTATACAGATGCCCAAAGGCGTATAATGGAATTTTTAGGTTCTAGTTTTTTAATCGCATCCTTGATATACCTATCGTCACTATTTCTAAAGGGAATGACCCTGACAAAGGCAACCTTTATCGTTCAGTTATCCAATGCATGTGTATGGAATATAATAGCAGTCATGCCCAGGGTGAACCAATTAAAATCATCTGTCAGGATATTTGACAAAATCACAAAAGTTGAAAATGAAATAGTCGTGAATTCTAAGAAGGAAAAGGAGTTTGTTTTTGAAAAAGAGATAGAAGTGAGCAATCTTTCATTTAACTATGGGGAAAAAGAAATCTTTAGGGGGGTATCCTTTAAAATCCAGAAGGGAAAAAAATACCTATTGAAGGGGGCAAGTGGTTCAGGTAAATCTACCTTAATTAAGTTGTTATCAATGATATATGACGATTATTCGGGGGAGATCAAGGTCGATGGTTTAGATTTAAAGCAAATAAAAGAGGACAGTTTAAATAGCAACGCGGCCTTTATATATCAGGATGTATTTCTCTTTGAGGATACGATATTTAACAATATTGCCCTCTACAAGCCTTATAGTGAAGAAGAGGTCCTAGAGGCGGCAAAAAATGCAGGTTTAAATAAGCTCTTGGGCAAGAAGGAAAGAGGAATACAGGAAATGTTGTTTGAAAACGGGAAAAACCTATCTGGTGGTGAGAGGCAAAGAATTTCCATAGCAAGGGCAATAATCAAGGATTCGAAATTGCTATTTATAGATGAGGCTAGCTCCGGGCTTGACGAGGAGCTAGGAAGAAAGGTGGAGGAGACAATATTAGGCCTAAAAAATACGGTAATTGCCGTATCTCACAGATACTATGAAGGCATTACAGAAAGATACGATTATGTATTGGAAGTTAGAAATGGTCAAATAGCACAATATGAGGCAGGTGAATATTTCATGGAGGTGGCGGTATGAAAAGGTCCATCAAAAAGGGTATTCCATTCCTAATAATAAGCCTGATAATTTTATTTTTCGTATATGGGTTAGACGGCTATATAAATATAGAGATAATGAAAATAGTAGACTATGCCCTGGAAGGCAATGTAGATCTTATGAAAAAAGAAGTTTTAACTACTTTTATATTGTTGATTATATCTTTTCCCCTAAATATAATGTCTTCTTATACAAGGGCAATATATTTAAACAAGTCACTGGTTAAGTCAAAAATGCACTATATAAGAAGATTGTTTAAAAAGAATATCAATGAATTTCAAGCTGAAAACAATGCCAAGTACTTGTCCGCCATAAGCAACGACATGAATAGTATTGAGGAAAGATATTTAACTGGGATATATGAGTCTGGTTCAAGTATTATTAGCTTTATAGTTTCCTTTATAGTTATAGCCTCAGTAAGCCCTACTGCACTTTTTATAGGAATTGGCATATCCTTCATATCTGCTGCATTATCTGCCATTATAGGCAGGCCGCTGCAAAAACATGAAAGGCATAGATCAGATTTATTCGAGGACTATACCTCTTATGTCAAAGAGGCCTTAGGTGCCTTTCAGATAATTAAAGGGAATAATCTAAATGAAAAAGTAAAAGAAGACTTTGGGGATAGGAGCAAAGACATACAATATAAAGGTTATATCATAGATAAGATATTTACCTATGTTTCAGCTCTCCAACAATTTATCATGATGGGAGCCTTGTTATCCATATTTATGGTATCTGTATACATGGCCATAAAGGGTTCTATTACAGCAGGAGCAGTTATACTCATAGTCAACAATCTAGAGAGGCTTATGATGCCCCTAATGAACCTATCAGAATGGTTTCCGAAAATCCTTTCAGTTAAGTCTCTATTTATAAAGATGGATGAAAGCCTAGAAAACCAGCATAATTATAGAGAAACGGTTGAGATTACAGGCTTTAATCGTAAGATAGAATTTAGGGCAGTTTCATTTGCTTATGATGAAAATTCTGTATTAGAAGATATAGATCTTAATATTAAAAAAGGTGGGAAGTATCTAATTATCGGACCTAGTGGAAGCGGTAAATCTACATTGCTCAAGCTGCTAAGGAAATATTTTAATCCTACTAAGGGAAAGATATTTATAGACGGAGAGGATTTAAAAGCTATAACAAAAGAGAGCTATTTCAATAATATATCCAATGTAGAGCAGCAGGTATTTTTATTTGAAGACAGCCTAAGAAATAATATTACCCTCTATAAGAGCTACAGTCAATTTGATATAGATTTGGCAATTAAAAGAGCCGGTTTATCAGATTTTGTAAGGGGATTGCAAGATGGTTTGGATACAATTATATACGACAATGGGAAAAATGTTTCTGGGGGGGAGAAATCGAGAATCGCCATAGCAAGGGGATTATTAAATAAATCAACTATTATTTTTCTAGACGAGGCCTTTGCAAATTTGGATCAAGAGGTAGCCAGGGAGATAGAAGAAACTATATTGGATTTAGATGATGTAACAGTAGTAAATGTAAGCCATGTGATATTTAAGGAATCTAAGAATAAGTATAGTAAGATATTTACCGTGAAGGGTGGAAGGGTGATAGAAAATTAGTAATAAATGCCCAAATCCAATGGTAAGGCCTGGATTTTGAATAATTTGTTTGTAAAACCCTGCCTAAGCTAGTAATATATTAGTATAGGAGGGGTTTTATGCTAAAGAAAAACATTAAGATAGATAAGGACATGTTGAGAAAGAATAAAATACCATTACTATATAATGATTCGTCGTGGTTGAGATTATTTGGAGACATAGATGATAAGAATATCCAAAATGCCAGAGAAGAACTTGCCAATCTGGTATCCAGAGAAAGGGCAATGACGGCAAAAAGCAATGAACTAAATAAGGTTAAAATGAAATCCATGAAGATGATTTTAGGAATATCCGATTCAATTAACAATGAAAGCAAGTCAGAGAATCTGAGATTGCTTGATGAATATAAGATGCGAATTGAGAAAATAAATGATGAATTGGAGGAAATAAGATTTCAATTGGAGTCCTTACCTCATGAAATAAGGGAGGCAAACTTCAAACTATTAAATTCTACCATAGAATATGGCTATAAAGAGCTAAACATTAGGGAGAGGATTGTAAGTGAATCCACAGTTGAAATCGATCAGTTAAGGGAGAGGTTAAAGGAGCTAATTAAAACCAAACACGACTATGAAGAATGGATAAATAAGACCTATAGATTTTTTCACGGACTATTAGGTTCTGAAATAATAGAAAAAATAGATAGGGAGAGATTGAAGTAAAATGAAAAAGATAACTACAGGTATCGATATAGTTAATATCGATAGAATGAGGAAAACCTTATTTAAAAATGCAGATAGGTTCTTAGAAAGAATATTCACAGAGGATGAGATCAACTATATATCTACTACTGGAAAGTCTCCTGAGACTATAGCTGGCATGTTTGCAGCGAAGGAGGCCATTAGCAAGGTCCTAGGTACGGGCATAGGTGCAATTGGCTGGAGGGATATAGAGATTAGACACAATCAGATGGGGAAACCATATGTAAAGATATTTGGTAAACTTGAGGAGAGGATGTCTCAATTAATTATCCATGGGATTGAAATAAGCATCAGTCACGAAAGAGATATAGCCTTGGCCTTTGCTTTGGGCTATGGGAATAGGGAGGAAAATGAAAACATCAGAATTGACGGGCCGATGAAAAGACTATTGCCAAGGAGACCCAAAGAAGGGCACAAGGGCAACTTTGGAAGGCTTGCCCTAATAGGCGGAAGCAGTGGTATGACCGGAGCACCCTATTTATCTTCCATGGCAGCACTCAGAACTGGTGCAGGTCTTGTATACACGTTAGTACCCAAGGCCTTAGAATTGACAATGAGTATTAAGTTGACAGAAGCCATAATAAGGTCAGTTGAGGATGGGGGCAGGGGTCACCTTACTAGAGAGTCTCTCCCGCAAATATTAGGCAATCTGGACAAGATAGATGTGGTGGCCATAGGTCCCGGCATGGGCACCCATGAAGATAGCTGTTACATATTGGAGCAGTTGGTAAAGAATTATAGGGGTCCTATGGTAATAGACGCCGATGGAATTAATTGTTTGGCCCACAATCCCAATATACTTTCCCACAAGAATAGAATAGTCATAACGCCCCATGTAGGGGAAATGTCAAGGCTGCTAAAAAAGGAAATAGCTCATATAGAGGAAAATAGAATTTATTATTCTAATTATCTTTCAAATAAATATAATATAGTAGTAGTACTGAAGGGTCATAGGACCGTAGTTTCATATCCAGGGGAGGAAACATATATAAATGAAAGCGGGAATGTTGGAATGGCAACAGCTGGTAGTGGCGATGTGCTTACAGGCATGGTAGCTAGTTTTCTTGCCCAGGGATTAGGTCTATTTGATGCCAGTAAACTGGCGGTCTACTGTCATGGAGTAGCTGGTGATATGGCAAGGGCAGACAGGGGAGAGCACGGATTAATTGCTTCTGATATAATGGAGAATATCCCCGGTGCTATTAGGAGAATTCAATTACAAAGGTAGGTGTTGTCTTGAAGCGGATTATAGTATTTACTTTGGCAATTTTACTATTATTACCTTCTTGCACTTGGTCCAAAGACAAGAAAATAATAGAGTCTATTGAGAAGAACTATAGGAAATACCAAGCCTATAGATGTTTGACAAGGGTAAATATAGACCTAGATGGAATAGAATCCAAATATTTAATAGAAGAAGAATATATGGGCCCAGATGAATACAGGTTGGAAATCCTTGAACCAAAGGAAAGCAGGGGAATTACTATACAGTATAGGGAGGACAAAATATTTATTGAACACCCATCTATAGAGCAATCAATTTCCCTAACTACGATAAAATCCCTAAACGATCAGTTGATAATTGGAGATTTCTTTGAAAACATAAGCATGGCCACCTATGAAGGGACAGAAAAGATTGACAAGACGGAATACCTGTTGTTTAGCTATGACTTGGGGAATAAAAACAGGTATAGGGACTCTGCACAAGTTTGGATTAAAAAGAAAGCTTTCACTCCATATAAGTTGAATATCTTAGACGATAATGATAAACTGATAATAGAAATCATATACGATGATTTTGAATTTATAGAAAAACAAGTGAATAATTAAGGGGGAAAACCTAATGTATACATTAGATGAATTAAGGCCAGTATGGGCAGAAATAGACCTGGATAATCTTGCCCACAATATTCGGGAAGTAAGGAAACATACAGACAAAAATTCTCTAGTAACTGCAGTGGTCAAGGCCAATGGTTATGGTCATGGTTCAGTTGAAATATCTAGGACATTTTTGGAAAATGGAGCTGATAGACTGGCAGTAGCAGTTTTAACCGAGGCAATAGAGCTTAGAAATAAGGGCATAGACGCACCTATTCTAGTAATGGGCTATACCCCCCCTGGTCTATATGAAAAAGCAATTGAATACGATATCATATTAACTATTTATAATCTTAAGGATGCCATAGCCTTGTCAGACCAGGCAAGGGTCATGGGAAAAGATGCGGTAATTCACATAAAAATAGACAGTGGAATGGGTAGAATTGGTTTTCTAGCAGATGAAAAGTCCACTGAAAGCATATTAAAAATATGGAAGCTGCCAAGTATCAATATAGAAGGAATTTTCACCCACTTCGCCAAGGCAGATGAACTGGATAAAAAACATGCCAAGGGCCAGTATGAAAAGTTTTCAAATCTAATCAAGGAATTGGAAGCTAATGGTCTGAAGATACCCATCAAGCATTCTTCCAATAGTGCAGCCATAATCGACCTACCCGATTACAATATGAACATGGTAAGGGGAGGGATTATGATATACGGCTTATATCCATCTGATGAAGTAAATAGGGAGAGTATAATATTGAAACCTGCAATGACCTTAAAGACCAGAATATCCCATCTAAAAGCCGTACCCAAGGGAACAGGCATCAGTTATGGACAGATTTTTGTAACAGAGAAGGATTCAGTAATAGGCACCTTACCCATTGGATATGCCGACGGATATACTAGGATGTTAACGGGCAAGGGTGAGGTATATGTAAATGGTAAAAGGGCAAAAATTGTAGGAAAAATCTGTATGGATCAATGTATGGTGGATGTCAGCCATATAGATGATATAAAGGTCGGAGACGAGGTAGTCCTATTTGGATATGGTAGGGAAGGCTATCCTCATGTGGATGAAATAGCGGAGAAACTGGGAACTATAAATTACGAAGTCGTATGTATGGTAAGTAGGAGAGTACCAAGGGTATATATATCAAATGGGAAAATTGTCAATATAAGAGACTATCTTTTGGATTGATAACTATATAAATGTATTGACATTAGCATGGGAAAATAGCTATAATTACCCTAAGCAATTTTTATATTCATTCCTAATTGGGGGTGCGCCAATGTCTGGGACTAAAAAAGTTGTAACTAGCCTATCTAAGGCTTTTGTAAATCAAATGAATCTTATGGTCCCCCTGGAGTACCATAGCAATGCGGACTGTATAAGCGAGATCGTGGGGACCTATGTAAAAGATAAGAAGAGAATGGAATTCGTAAAAATGTTAAAGGAAGGATACGAGGAGATGAGTCAAATAAATTTAGATCTTGCCGAAATTGGGCTGGAACAAGATATTTGTGATCTAGTTGTTTATGAGGTGAGACTTAAAAGGCGTGGGATGCTATGATTGTTAAAAGAGGAGAGATATACTATGCAGATCTGAGTCCCGTTGTAGGTTCCGAGCAGGGAGGAGTAAGGCCGGTAATAGTAATTCAAAACGATATTGGAAATAAATACAGTCCAACCATTATAATTGCTGCTATTACTTCTCAGATAAATAAGGCGAAACTACCTACACATGTAGAAATAAATGCACCAGAATATGGGCTGCCCAAGGATTCGGTAGTCCTGCTAGAACAAATAAGGACCATAGATAAGAAGAGACTTCGGGAAAAGATAGGCCGATTCAGCGATGAAATGATGAAAAAGGTAGATGAATGTTTAAAAATCAGCATAGGATTAATTGAATTATAATACTACATACATACTAAAAATAGACATGAGGAATGTCTATTTTTAATTTTGTCCAGGATATATCTAATATTCTTGTATTACTATATTTTATATTATATAATATGACCTAGAATTAATTGGAATTCGAGGTGTAAATTTTGAGATATTCGAGGTCAAGAAATAAATTTATGAACTTATTAGAATCCCCTTCATTAACAGAGGTCCTGTTAATTGGGATAACGATTTTTACCATATTTACAAAAGCGGTTTACCTCCAATATACCATTAAACTAAAGGAAGCACCTTTTAGCTTAACTGGTGACGTCATAGGCTTTATACTCCTGAGCAGCCTTATACTAGTGCTGTTTACAGTGTTGTGGTTTCCAAAGGCCTACAAGGGAGTTTTACTCTTCCTCAATATAGTATTATCCCTTGTGTTTTTTAGCGACACCTTATATGGCAGGTATTATGGAATTCCACTGACTATTCCCATTCTATACCAAATTGGATTTGTAAATGACATATCCCAGAGCATCCTATCCTTGTTAAAGATAAAGGACCTTGTCTTTCTAATAGATTTGCCATTTATATTTTTTTTAATTCTTTCGACGCGAAATACCACAATAAGATTTCAACGTAGAAAACCAATTAAGAGAAATGTGATAATAGCCCTTGCCCTCATAGCTTCTATAACTAGCTTTGTGGGTCTTAGCAAAAAAGTGGACAGGACAAAACACGCCTATGAAAGAAAGAACGTGGCCAAGGATTTGGGAACCCTATACTTTCATGGATTTGATATCTATGACTTTACAAAACAAAAAATAAGCAGAAAAAGGCCCTTGAAAGAAGAGGATAGGGAGCTAATCAGGGAATACTTTGGGAAAAAAGGCAATAATAATAGCACCTATCACGGGACTGGCCTAGACAAAAACCTAATTGTCATTCAGGTTGAAGCCATGCAGGAGTTTGTGACAGACTTGGTTATTGAGGGAAAAGAAGTTACACCTTTTTTAAATCAGCTAAAGAAAAACAGTTTTTATTTTGAAAATATATATCATCAGGTGGCAGGGGGCAATACATCTGATGCCGAGTTTATGCTCAACAATGCCCTATATCCGGCTCCTACTGGTTCAGTGAACTATTTGTATCCAACCAATGGATTTTTATCCCTAGGTGAATTTTTGACTAAGGAGGAATATGTATCTAGGGCCTTCCACGGCTATGATGCCTCTTTTTGGAATAGGGAAGCGGTATATAGGAATTATAAATACGATAAGTTTTATAGTTTGAATGATTTTAAGCTTGACGATATAAGGGGTTGGGCAATCAGCGACCAGTCTTTTTTCGAACAATCATTGGATATATCTTTAGAGAATGATAAATACTTTAGTTTTTTAATTACCCTGTCATCCCACCACCCCTATGGGGGATTTGACGACATAGACCTACACACAGGGAAATTTGAGGGTAGCCAAGTGGGGAATTACCTAAAGTCCATGAAGTATGTGGATACTGCAATCGAAAGCCTATTTAAGGATTTGAAAGATAGGGGAGAATTGGAAAACACCATACTAGTGATATATGGGGACCATAGTGGACTATATGAAGACCAAAGGGCCTTGGTAGAAGAACTTTTAAAACTTGACGGTTCAAATATAGACTGGAAGAAGATTCAGAAGGTTCCCCTTTGGATATACAATGGACAAAGTCAATCGAAAACCGTAAAGAAGATAGGTGGGCAGATAGATATTATGCCTACAATACTGGATCTCTTGGGCTTAGAGTATCCCTTTGGATTTGGAAATTCCCTATTAATAGAGGGACCTGGCTACTGTGTAAAGAGAGATGGAACAGTTATACTTGAAGGTTACTATTTTGACAATGGAGGGAAGCTGCTCTATAATTTAGAATCAAATAAGGAGGCAGATAAGCCCCTGCTTCTTAAAGAAATAGAGGAAAGGCAAAAAGAGTTAATTATTTCTGATATGATACTGGAAAAAGACTTAATTGGCCACGATAGACTTTTAGAAATATTAAGGTAATGAGGTAGAATAATATGCTTACAAATTCACTAATACTATACAGTTTGGGAAAATTGGCTCAGGTAATTAAGGATGCCTATGGAGAAAGCTATATAAGGAAAATAGTAGATAAACTATTGCATTTTTTCACGAATTTAATGGGCAGGAGCTTGATTGTTAGCTTTCTAACTGGTAGGACAGGACCGGAGAGCAGCATTGGGGAAAGCAGGATACTTGGGGCTAGGGAGAAGATAGGCTACTCCTTAGCTGAAATTCCTAAATCAATTATCAGGAAAATAATAGATAGGAGCCTTATTATCAAATTTATCTTGGATAATGATGGACAATTTTATTTATTTGGCATCATGCTAGTTGCCCTACCATTTATATCTACAAGCCTAGGTTTAATATTAGGATTTGCTATTATTGTGTTGACGATTTTATCAAATATATATAAGGAGAATGAATTTCGGCAACCAAGCTTATATTTATTCTTTTCAATCCTATTCCTTATATCCATAATCGTAAATGGAGCAATTAATACTGGCCCATCTAAGGCCATAGAAGTCTTTATAATATTTGTAGTATTTGCTAGCTTTGGCCTGTTTGTGCCATATATTGTAAATGATAAAGATAAATTAAAACTCATTTTAAATTTAATTTCTTTTACGGTTGTTCTTTTGGGTATATACGGTATTTATCAGTTTATATTTGGAGCCCCTATGGATGAAGCATGGCTCGATAAAGACGTGGCTCCTAATGTAATTAGGGTCTATAGTGCCTTTGGCAATCCCAATGTATATGGGGAGTATTTGGTTTTGGTACTGCCTATTATCTTCGCACTTTTTTATACAGAAAAGGATAAATTTAAAAAGGTTGTCTATTTACTTATTTTAATCCTTGGCTTTGGAAATGTGTTTTTGACATTTTCTAGGGGCAGTATGCTAAGTCTAGCTATTGCCATTTCAATCCTAGTCATATTAAAGGCTCGGGCCTACATTCCTGCACTTCTTATTCTAGCTGTCCTAGGTGCAGTAGCCCTGCCTGAATCGATTATAGCTAGGATACTATCCATATTTACAGGCGGAGATACTTCAACCAGCTATAGAAAATCTATTTATCAGGCATCTATAAATATGCTTAGGGACTATTATGTAGCAGGGACCGGCCTGGGGCAATTCAAGGAGATTTACAAGGTATACTCTTTAAATGCGGCCAAATCTTTCCATGCCCACAATACCTTCCTAATGATTTCTATTGAGATGGGAATTTTAGGTATAGGATCATTTTTTGCAATGATTCTATCTTGGGCCAGGGAAATTATCTCTACCTTAAAGTACAGAGATGACCAGATGAGTTTTATTTCAATCAGCATATTTGCAGGTATAGTAGGTTGTTCAATACAGGGAATGGTGGATCATATTTGGCACAACTACGACATTATGTTTATGTATTTTATTTTATTAGGTTTAGCCATATCCGCTACATCCTTGGCAGGTGGAAAAGGAGTAGTAGAAAATGACTAGGCTTAGGGTGATGCAGGTAATTACAGATATGGGTTTTGGCGGTGCAGGAAAATACCTGGTGCATATTTGCAAATATTTAGATAGGGAAAAATATGAATTGTTGGTTGTAGTGCCAAAAGATAGTCTGCTCAAGTCAAGGTTAGAAGAGTTTCCAGACATTCTTGTACTAGAGGTGCTTGGCATAGATAGAAGGTCCTTTAGTTTTGTGGGAGTTAGGGAACTTTACCAGCTAATAAGGGCAAATAAGCCGGCAATCCTTCACTCACATGCCTGCCTATCAGCTAGGATTGCCGCATCCTTAAACGGGGTAAGGAGGACCATATATACTAGACATAGCTTACAGGCCCCTAGTAGGGGAATAAAAAAAGCTATGAAGCTTATTTTGAGCAGGATACTGGCCAGCAAGGCCATAGCTGTATCCAATGCAGTAAGGAATAATCTACTTGCAGAGGGAGAGAGAGAAGAAGATATTTATTTAATATATAATGGAGTTGAACAAACTAATAAGGTTTATCAGAAAGACAATCTAAGGGAGAAATATAGCCTAGCTGAAAATGAAATAATCATATCCTTAATTGGAAGACTGGACAAGGTAAAGGGTCAGAAGCATTTGTTAAAAACTTTAGAACTATTGGGAGAGAAGTTGGAGGGTATTAGGATACTGCTAGCAGGTCAGGGACCTGAACGCCCTCATTTAGAGGCTTATGCTAGAGACAAGGGTCTTCCCGTCGAATTTTTGGGTCATATAAATGAAATAGATGAGATATATAGCTTATCGGACATTGTGGTCAGTACATCTAATTCCGAAGCATTTCCCTTTGCCATATTAGAGGCCTTTTCACACGGAAAACCAGTGGTTGCCTTTGAGGTTGGAGGCATAGGAGAGGCGGTTGTAGATGGCCAAGACGGCTTTCTAGTGGATTTCTTAGACTATGAAGGTTTTTCCAATAGGCTATTAAAACTAATAGAAAATGAAAACCTAAGAGAAGAGTTTGGGCAAAGAGGATTTGAAAAAGTCAAATCAGAATTTGCTGTGGAAGATATGGTTAAAAAGATAGAAAGCGTTTACGGAGGTATTTAAATGAATTGGATAAAGAAAATTGGTATAATCGATATCGCGATTGTCGTGATTGTGTTAGGAGCTGTATTTTATCTAGTTAAACCTTTTCGGAGCAGGGCAGATGTCATAAAAAACACCACTCCCATTGTCTATACCTTTGAGACGAAGGATGTACAAATGGAATTTATAAACCAATTAGAAGATGGTATAGATGTATATGACTCTAACAAGAATTATTATTTAGGAAAGATTAAGGATTTTAGATATGAGCCTTACAAGGAAAAATTCGAGGATAGGGAAAGGGGCATAATAAGCATGGTAGAATATCCAAACCTCTATACAGTCCTCATAGATATTGAAGCCAATGCACAGATCGAAAATGATGTAATTTTAGTAGACAGGGAAGAAATAAGGGCCGGACTATATCTACCCATTAAGGGCAAGGGCTTTGCAAGCTACGGATATATAGTTGGTATTGAGAGGTAATGGACATGAAAAGAAAATTGAATTGGATAGACTATGGCATTATTTTGGTAATCATAGGACTTGTATTTGTATTGGGTACAAAGGTTAAAAGTATCAAATCCCAAAAGTCAGTAGGGAATGGAGGTATCCTAAATACAAGGAGAGAAATCACACTAAAGATAGAGGACGTAAGG
>JBBAEY010000021.1:0-27917 GCA_041655755.1 Tissierellaceae bacterium | reverse complement strand
TGAAACCCCCAAATAAACGGCTAAGTTTAGCCAACCATCTCTGACCAAGTGAATGATCCCCATATTGACAAATAATGACAATATACTATATCCTACAATCATTCCTAAAACGCCTATGATTACTTTTGTTATTTTATCTACCATATATTCACCTCCTTATAATATAGTTATTGCCAATTATTTAAATTATAAACAAAAAAAATACAATTTAAAAGTTAAATTTCTCCTTCGTATTTTACTGCCTCTATAACTAGCTTTTCTATTTTCTCTATATCTGAATCGGAGACCAAAACCATTTCGGACAATAACATTTGCTTGGCAGAACTTAACATCTTCTTCTCACCAGTAGACAGACCTTTCTCCAGGTCCATCATGAGCAGATTGCGGACTACGGCCGCTATTTCAAATATATCTCCTGATTTAATCCTATCCATGTTAATTCTATATCTCCTATTCCAATTTTGTGGCATAGAAGTCTTATTCCCCTTAAGTATGGAGATTACCCTCTCTAACTCATTAGGGTCAATTATTTCCCTAACCCCAACTTCCTCTACATTATCTACCGGTACCATGACTTTCATATCTCCAATGGGCATCCTCATAATAAAGTATCTTCTAATTTCTCCCAAGATTTCTTTTTCTTCAATACCTTCGATTATTCCAGCACCATGCATTGGGTAAACCACTTTATCTCCCACATTAAACATATGTAAACCTCCTATTTACCTAGTAACTTATATTATACATTATTGGGCTGAAATTGTAAAGATTATATTTTATCATAGACCCATTTGAATTGTCAATGATTTTTACATAAGTTTTTAGCCTTTTTCTACAAATTAATAAATTAAAATAATTGATAGAAATATTTGACAACTACTTGTCCCTGTAAGTATAATTGTTATATAGCAAATAACTTTGACGGGAGTGAGATTATGAACGATAATATTGCTAATTTAGACATTTGTAAAGATTTCCAAGATCAAGTATCCCAAGTTCTCATCAGGCACAAGAGTATATTAGACATAATGACTAAGCTTGACGAATATAATGCCCGTATTAACAGAGCTGTGGCCAAATCGGTAACTAATTGCGGTTGTATTTCCATAGATGCCAGTAAACAAGACTTTGGCAATGGTTCTTTTCAAGATATGTTAAACACTGTAGAATCTCATATTGAAGGAAAGGTCTGCAATAATTGTAAGGATGTAATTAGCGAGGAGATAGGATCCTATATCTTCTATCTATCTGCCCTATCCAATTCCCTAGGGCTTGACTTAAGCGATATACTTAAGGACGAATACAACACAATTAAAACTTTGGGAATTTATACACTAAAATAGCCATTTTAAAATACAGGTTAGAATTTAACCTGTATTTTATTTGAAAACATCTCTAATCACATCTTTTAAGGTATCCTTTTCCACAATCTTCAATCCATTTGTTTTTATGTTTTTCCCGCTGTTTGGAGCAACGTATACTTTTTTAAAACCCATCCTATCCAATTCCCTGATTCTAGCCTCTAGGGAGGGAACTCTTTTCAGTTCACCTGTAAGACCAACATCGGCTATGAATACAGTGTCATTTTCTATGCCTATTTGCTTGGCAGATGAAATTATGCTCATGACCACTGCCAAATTTGAGGCCTGTTCCTTTAGCTTTATTCCACCTGTCGTCTTTATAACTACATTCTTGTCAAAAAAGCTAATTCCACCTCTTTGCTCTATGATGGATACTAGGGTATTTAACTGCTCACGCCTCATGGATTCCCCAATCCTAGAAGGAAAGGGGGTAAAGGAATCAGAAACCAAGGACTCTATTTCAAGTATTATCGGCCTGGTTCCCTCCCTCACTACTGTAATTGAGCTACCAGGCATTATAGTGTTTTCTTCCCTAGCCGTCATAAAATACTCTGAGGGATTGTCTATGGAGATCATACCCTTGTCCGTAATATAGAAAAAACCCATTTCACCCGTTGAGCCATACCTGTTTTTTGTAGTCAAAAGTGTCCTCAACTCTTCGCCGCTTTCCCCGTCTATAATCAAGACGGCGTCAACCAGGTGTTCAAGAGCCCTCACACCAGCAATTTCATCTTCCTTGGTCATTTGCCCTATCATCATAACTGCCCTAGGCCTATCAGACCCCTTTGCTATTTTTACCAATTCGCTTGCACATTCCATGGTTTGTGTTGGGGAGCCTGCCCTAGAATTTGGATATCCTGCTAGGGTAAAGGTTTGTATGCTGTCAATGATTATCAAATCCGGGTCTATCTTATTCACCAGGTCAAGTATATTGTCCATACTATTGTCAGATACAACCCATACATTGGGGTGAATCTTGTCGATTACCCTATCCGCCCTATTTTTTATCTGGGATTCGCTTTCTTCTCCTGAGGCATAGAGGACCCTAAAATCCTTTATAGCCAGGTCGTTGGCTACCTGCAAGAGCAGGGTGGATTTCCCTGCCCCGGGCTTTGCTGTCAATATGGTAATGGAGTCCCTTACAATTCCTCCCCCCATTACCCTGTTAAATTCTCCTATACTGCTGCTTATCCTGTCGCTATTGGTCGATACTATGTCCCTTAATCTCTGTACATCTTTTCTACTTTCCAAGGCCCTGCTGCCTCTTTTTTCCTCTTGCAGGGATTCCTTCATACTATTCCAAGCACCACATTCTGGACATTTGCCATAATATCCTATGCTTTCATATCCGCAGTTTTCGCATATATAAATGGTTTTCTTTTTCATTTCTCACCTCATATGGTTAAAAATCCAAGAAGGATAAAATCCCCCTATATTGGCTTAAATATTAATTTATCATTCTCATCGTCATAGTCTATGGCAATATTGTCGTCCTTTGCTATTTTACCCTTTAACATCTCCTCTGCTAACTGATCTTCAATCATCTTCCTTATGGTCCTTTCCAGGGGTCTTGCCCCATAAACTGTGTCAAATCCCCTTGTGGATATATGATTCTTTGTATTTTCCGAGACCTCAATATTTATGTCTGCCTTCTTTAAACGTTTTTCCAAATCTCCAACCATAATATCTACAATTTCCTTCACATGACTTTCATCTAGACTGTGGAATACTATTATTTCATCTAACCTATTTAAAAACTCCGGCCTAAATGTCTTTTTGAGCTCTTCGCTAATGGTATCCTTCATCTTCTCATACTCTGCCCTATTGTCCTCTCCACCGGCGGAAAAACCTAGGACATTTTGCTTCCTAATCGACGTCGCACCTACATTCGATGTCAGGATTATTACAGTATTTTTAAAGTTTACAGTTCTACCCTTGGAGTCTGTCAACCGTCCATCATCCAATATCTGTAAAAGCATGTTAAATACATCTGGATGGGCCTTCTCTATCTCATCAAAAAGAATTACGGCATAGGGCTTCCTCCTTACAGCCTCTGTCAATTGACCACCCTCGTCATATCCCACATATCCGGGAGGTGAACCCACTAATTTTGACACCGAATGCTTTTCCATGTATTCGGACATGTCTATCCTAATCATGGCATCTTCGTCGCCAAATAGGGCCTCTGCCAAGGCCTTGGCTAAATAAGTCTTCCCAACCCCAGTTGGACCTACAAATATAAAGCTTCCTACGGGCTTTTTAGGATCCTTAAGTCCAACCCTGGATCTCCTAACAGCACTGGACACTGCTTCTACGGCCTGCTCTTGTCCAATGACTCTTTGATGGAGTATCTTTTCTAAATCCAAAAGCCTCTGGCTTTCCTCTGATGTCATCTTGGTAACTGGTACCCCTGACCAATCAGATACTACTTTTGCTATTTCGTCATAGCCCACTATTAAATCAGATGTTTGTTTCTTTTGATCCCATTGGGCCTTGTTACTATCCAATTCTTCCCTTAGTTTTCTTTCCTCATCTCTAATCTTTGCTGCCTTTTCATAATTTTGAGTGTTTATGGCCTCTTCCTTTTCCTTGGATAATTCCTCTAATTCTTCCTCCAAATCCTTGAGCTCCACTGGAGGCACATAGGATTTTATCCTAATCATGGATGCTGCCTCATCTATTAAATCTATTGCCTTATCAGGCAGAAACCTATCGGTTATATATCTACTGGACAGCTCTGCTGCAGCTTTTATGGCCTCATCTGTTATCTTTACCCTGTGATGGGCCTCATATCTGTCCCTAAGGCCTTCTAGTATCTTAACTGAATCCTCCACTGTAGGCTCTTCCACCATAATGGGCTGAAATCTTCTTTCAAGGGCTGAGTCCTTCTCTATATACTTTCTATACTCGTCTATGGTAGTGGCACCTATTACCTGAAGTTCCCCCCTAGCCAGGACAGGTTTTAGTATACTTGAGGCATCTATGGCACCTTCAGCTGCACCTGCTCCTATGATTGTGTGCAGTTCGTCGATAAACAGTATTACATTTCCAGCTTCCTTTAGCTCCTTCATTACAGATTTCAGTCTTTCTTCAAACTCTCCCCTATATTTGGCTCCTGCCACCATGCCCGGTAGGTCCAGTGAAATAATCCTCTTATCTTTTATGATCTCTGGCACTTCCCCTTCTATTATCTTCTGGGCAAGGCCCTCTGCAATGGCCGTTTTCCCGACACCCGGTTCTCCTATTAATACAGGGTTGTTTTTTGTCCTTCTGCTCAATACCTGGATTACCCTCTCAATTTCCATTAGCCTGCCTATGACGGGGTCTATCTCCCCTGCCTTGGCCGATTCGTTTAAATCCCTGCTATATTTATCTAGATTTGGGGTATCTGTATTTGGCCTTTCCACACTTTGACCCTGCTTTGATGATGCATCCCCAATCATGCTAAGGATTAGTTGGCTAAGCTTTTCCTTATCTATCCCAAGTCTCTTTAGGATAACTATGGCCGCCCCTTCCCCCTCTGACAAAAGACCCAGCAATAGGTGTTCTGTACCGACATAATTGTGGCCTAGGTTTCTGGCTTGAATAAAGGAAAGTTCAAAGATTCTCTTTACCCTGGGAGTAAATCCCAGAATGTCTGCTCCGTAATTACCTTCTCCAACTACCCCTATTACTTCCTTCCTTGCCCTCTCAATGCTTAGGCCTTGATCCTTTAGGGCCTTGGCGCCAACTCCTTCGTTTTCAGCTATCAAGCCCAATAGCAAATGTTCTGTTCCCACATAGTTATGTTTTAATCCCTTGGCCTCCTCCTGGGAAAGAAGGATAGCCTTCTGTGCTCTTTCTGTAAATCTTCCAAACATCGCCATATCTATACCTCCATGTTAATTAAATTATTTCTTATTACTTGTGCCCTATAAATATCTCTTTCTTCTTCCGTCATAATAGTATTGGTGCTTTTTTGTATGCTTGCAGGCTGAATATCCATCATTAGGCTTAAAATCTCCTTGGGGTCCATATTGTCAATCAGGCCTAGGTCACAGCCCAGCTTTATATTTGACAGGTGGTTCATCGCTTCGGCAGAAGATATAATCCTGCTATAGTTCAATATCCCCAAAGAACGAAAGACCTTGTCTTCAATTTCTGTATGTTTTTTGTCCAACATATAGGCCCTAGTACTCCTTTCCCTAGAAACTATTTGGACTACTACCTTATTTATTTTTTTTATAATATCTTCTTCTCTTTCACCTAGGGTAGTCTGATTGGATATCTGAAATAGGTAACCTGATACCTTTGAGCCCTCTCCATAAAGCCCCCTAGCTGTCAATCCAATCTTTGTCAATCCCTCTATGATTGAATTGATATGCCCAGTCATGGATAGACAAGGAAGATGAAGCATGGCGGAGGCCCTAAGTCCCGTACCAGCATTGGTAGGACAGGCAGTCAAATATCCGAATTGCTCGTGAAAGGCGTATTCAATTTCCCCCTCCAGCAAGTCGTCTATTTCAGAGGAAATTTCCCAACCCTTTTCAAAATCTAAACCAGGCAAGAGTACCTGTATCCTGATATGGTCTTCTTCGTTTATCATTATGGTGGATTTTTCATCACTGCTGATTAAAAAACTACCATTCATTATTCTTTCCGATAGGTTGGGGCTGATCAAGTGTTCCTCTACAAATACATTTTTTTCAATATCGCTTAGGTCCTTTATCCGATAGAATCTATATGGATTTGCATTATCCCTCATGGTATTTAATATTTGATTTGTAACAAGTTCCGCTTCCTCCTCTGTCATAAGCTCTGGAAACTTGTAATTGGCCATATTTCTAGCAAGTCTAAGGCGGGTACTGACTACTACGTCTTCTTCATTCCCTACACCACCTAACCATTTAATCATCCGACTCACCTCCTAAATGTCCCTTGTTTTTTCCCTTAACTTCTTTATTTCATCCCTTAAATACGCAGCTCTCTCAAAATCTTCAACCTTAATGGATTTCTCAAGCTCTGATTTTAGGGAGTCGATGGCCTTCTTCTGAATTATCTTATCCTTTGTTCCTGCAGGAATTTTCCCCTCATGCCTATTGTGGCCATGTATGCCCTTTAATAGGGAGTCCATATCCCCAGTGAAGGTATCATAACATTTGGCACATCCAAATTTACCTGATTCCAAAAACTCCTTATATGTCAAACCGCATTGGCAGCTTATATCCTTTTCCTGTAAGCCCTTATCCTGTACAGAATCTATGAGGCCTGTAAATAGCTTTTGGAAGGAAAAGGGGAAATCAAAGGCAAATTCTATATCCTTGTTTTCCTTGGCACAGGAGCTACACAAATGCATTTCTTCCACATTGCCATTTATTATCTTTGTAAAATGGACAGTAGCGTCGTTTTTTCCGCATATTTGGCACAACATTTCAACACCCCCTATTTCACTAGGATCAGTAGTATGTTCTTTAAAATACTGGCCCTAAGTCTATTTCGCAAGTCTGCATTTTCATCACCCAGGGACCTTTCACTCAAGGATGCCAATATAATATCATGTTCTCTTTCTGATATTATACCCTCTTCCATTAAACCTTCAACAATGTGGTGGGCTTTATTTCTAGTAATGGATTCTCCAATGGTATTTACTATGATATCGCTGATGTCCTCATAGCCATCTATCTCCACCTTTATTATCTTAATATACCCACCTCCACCTCTTCTACTCTCAATAAAGTATCCTTTGTAGGGGGTAAATCTAGTGGATAGTACATAGTTTATCTGTGAAGGTGCACAGCCGAATTTCTCTGCTAATTCATTTCTCTGGATTTCTACAATGCCATCTTCTTGAGCCTCTATCATGGATTTTATAAACCTTTCAATTATATTACTTATACCAGGCATAATTACCTCCTTGACTTTGACTTTGACTTTCTTTGTCCTTCACCTTAGATTATAACATTTTTTTCTTAAAAATAAAGAGTTTTTTAAAAAAACCATAGAAGAAATTTGACATTCTTCTATGGTTCTATATTATTCTTTCTCTGCCTTTGAATCGGCAATTATCTTTTCTGCAATGTTGCCGGGAACTTCTTCATATCTAATAAATTCCATGGTAAAACTGCCTCTTGCCTGGGTCATAGCCCTTAAATCTATGGCGTACTCAAATAACTCTGCATGGGGTGCTTCGGCAGTTACTATCTGGGAACCGTCCTCTTGTTGCTCCATACCCAATATCCTGCCCCTTCTCTTGTTCATGTCTCCCATTACATCCCCCATGTAGTCTTCCGGTATGGTGACTTCTACCTTCATAATAGGCTCTAGTAAGATGGGCTTAGCTTCTTCCATTCCCTTTTTAAATGCAAGGGATGCGGCAATCTTAAATGCCATTTCATTGGAGTCTACTGGGTGATATGACCCGTCAAATAGTGTAGCTTTTAGGTTTACTACAGGGTATCCCGCCAATACTCCATGCTCTAGGGATTCTAAAAGGCCCTTTTCAACAGCCGGGAAGAAATTCCTTGGCACGGCCCCACCAAATACTTCTTCTGCAAATACAAACTCCTCGTCATTTGGCTCAAACCTTATGTGAACGTCTCCGTACTGGCCTGCTCCACCTGATTGTTTCTTGTGCCTTCCTTGCACAGAGGAAGTGCCCTTTATGGTTTCCCTATAGGCTATCTTTGGATTTGTTAGATTTACTTCTACTCCAAAGGCATTTTTCAATTTATCTACAATAACAGTCAGTTGCATGTTTCCTTGACCGCCGATTAATAGCTGTTTTGTTTCAGAATTTCTCTCTACTATGAATGTTGGGTCCTCGTCGGTTAGCCTTTGCAGTGCTGTACCGATTTTTTCCTCATCTCCTTTTGCCTTAGGCTCTACAGCCAAGAATAAGGTGGGCTGAGGATATTTGATTTCTTCATAGAGAATTTGATCATTTTTATTACATAGGGTGTCTCCAGTTTGAGTATGGCTTAGCTTTGATGTAGCCCCTATGTCGCCTGCCTCTATTTCAGATACCTCAATTTGATTTTTGCCCCTAAGTACGAACAGGCCTCCTAGTTTTTCTCCCCTGTCCTTTGTAGAGTTATATAGATCAGTATCCTTGGTTATCTTTCCAGACACTACTTTAAAGAGGGATAATTTGCCCACGAATGGGTCAATTATTGTCTTAAATACAACAGCAGAGAAGGGTTCACTGACATCGGTTTTCCTTTCAATCTCCTTGCCGTCTTTCAGTCCCATAACCTTGTCTATATCCTTAGGAGAAGGTATATATTTTTCAATGGTTTCCAATAGGAAGTCTAAACCGATTCCGCTTTCTGCACAGCCTACAACAAGTGGAACTAGGTCACCACTGCCTACTGCTAATCTCAGTCCTCTAATTACCTCTTCGTCGGTAAATGACTCTCCTTCAAAATATTTCTCCATTAATTCCTCATCTGTTTCAGCTATCTTCTCCATTAATTCCTCTTTAATGGATTCTATTTCTTCCTCAAGTTCGTCCTCTAGTTCTACCTCTGTCCTCTTTGCATCCTTATACTCGTATGCCTTGCCATCTATTACAGTGGCCAGACCCTTAAATTCATTTGAAATCCCCAAGGGTAGAGCAAAGGGAACTACCTTTTCGCCCAGTTTATCCTTGAGCTCAGATAGTAGGTTTTCAAAGTTTAACTCTTCCTTATCCATTTTGTTTATAAAGATAATACTTGGCGTCCTGTACTTTTCTAAGTTTTTCCATGCCTTTTCTGTACCCACTTCAACCCCAGACGAAGCATCTATAAGAAGCACTGAGCCTTCAGAGGCCCTTTTGGCACCATACATCTCACCGATAAAATCAAAATAACCTGGCGTGTCCAATAAGTTGAATTTTGTATCCTTCCATTCTACGGGAATTACTGAAGTACCTATGGAGACTTTTCTCGCTATTTCTTCCTTATCGAAATCGGATACGGTATTACCATCTTCTACCCTACCTTGTCTTTTAGTTATTCCTGTTGCAAATAGTACTGCTTCCGTTAAAGTTGTCTTTCCGCTACTACTATGACCTAGCAAAGCTACGTTTCTGATTTTATCAGCTGAATATGTTTTCATTATACAATTCCCCCTTAGCTAGCTTATTTATTTGAAAGATTTGTTAAAATCTTTATGCCTAATTGACATTATCTAAATTTTTAATCATTTTAAAGCGTTTTTTACAACAACTGCCTTTATGATTATATCACAAGATATGCTAATATCATAGCCTTTTTTATTGCATTATCCTTTGGTATACTTATATTTATATAGATTTATTTTTATTATATGTTCTCACCATATTATGTTTTTATACCTCTATTAGATGAAGGCATCAAAATATTTGTGACACAAAAATAAAAATATAGGTGAAGATTTTAAAGAAGAAGATAAAAATGAAGGGAGCTGTGCATATTGGTAAGGTTTAGAGAAGAAATAAAGGATTTGAGACCCTATGATCCAGGGATGTCCCCTGAGGATCTTAAGAGAGAATACCAGGTCCAAGAAGTGGCAAAACTAGCATTAAATGAAAACCCTCTAGGCTGCTCGCCCAAGGCAAAGGAAGCTATGATTGAGCATATGGATAAAATTGGAGATTATCCAGATGGAAATGCCATGAAGCTAAGGGAGCTATTGTCTCGCAAACTAGGAGTTGGCCCAGACAATATATTAGCCAGCAATGGCCTTGATGAAATGATAGGTCTAGTTGCAAAGGCCTTTGTGGATAAGGGAGACGAGGTTATAGTAGCGGATATCACCTTTCCCAGCTATATGATGGCTGCAGTAGCCATGGGAGGAAAACCCGTCGTCGTTCCCTTGAAGGACTTTACCTTTGATTTAGATGGCATCTTAGCTGCAATTACAGATAAAACTAAACTCATATGGATATGTAACCCCAACAATCCAACTGGCACCATAATCACTGAAGGTGAGTTTGCCGATTTTCTCCAAAAAGTCCCTTCACATATTCTGGTAATTTCTGATGAAGCCTATAGGGAGTATGTAACCAGGGATGACTACCCCCATGACACAGTGAAGTTCTTGAGCAAATATCAAAACTTGCTGGTGATGAGGACATTTTCCAAGGCCTATGGACTCGCGGGAATTAGGGTAGGCTACACAATGGGAGACAGGGACCTACTGGAAAAGCTCAATAGGGTAAGAGAGACATTTAATGTCAACGCCCTAGCCCAAGTCGCTGCTATGGCGGCATTTGAAGATGAAGATTTCCTGAAAAAATCCTATGATTTAAATTTTCAAGGGAAAAGCTACCTATATGGAGAATTTGACAAGTTGGGTTTCTACTATGCTCCATCGGAGACTAATCATATCTTTGTAAATGTAGGTAAAAGTGGCAAGGATATATTTACTGAATTGCAGAAAAGGGGAGTTATCATAAGGCCCATGGGAGGAGATTTTATTAGGGTATCCATTGGAAGTATGGAGGATAACCGAATGTTCATTAAGGAATTAAAGGAACTATTATAAACAAACAAGGGCGAAATCGCCCTTGTTATATATATTCCTCCGTTTCGTGAGCTAGGCCCTTCTTTTTTAATTCCTCTTCTATTATATCCTTTATTATGGAGTATATGAATACAAAGAGGGGAACGCCAATTATCAGTCCAATGAAGCCAAATATCTTCCCACCCACCAAAAGGGCAAATAGTATCCAAAATGGTGCTATACCCAGGGAATCGCCTAAAATCTTTGGCCCTATTATATTTCCATCTATTTGTTGGATAATTAAGATTATCAGTATAAACCAAAGGGCCTTGACCGGTGAGACAAATACTATTATAAAGGCCGAAGGTACCGCTCCTATAAATGGCCCAAAAAATGGAATTATATTGGTTATACCTACGATAAAGGAGACCAAGACCGTATAGGGCATATTTACTATGGTCAATATGACAAAGGTAAGGGCACCGATAATAAAGGAATCCAAAATCTTGCCTGACAAAAACCTTCCAAATATGGTATTGCTCCTATGGGTTAATTGAATTATCCTGTCAGCCCTCTTTTCTGAAAATAGGGCCCTGGTCATTTTTCTAGCCAGACCCAAAAACCTTTCCCTGTCCACTAGAAGGTATATGGATACGATAATTCCCAGGACTATGTTCCAGATACTGGCTAGAATTATCTTCACCATATTGCCCAGGATTGGGATTAGATTGGTTGCAAATCTTATTATACTGTCCTTATACTTATTCCACTGATCGATTAGCAGATTGTAGTACTCTTCTTGTATATAGTATTTGCTATTAAAGTCATTTACCATCCTTGTGATATTGGCTATATAAAGTGGAATGTCATTTGCCAGTTTAATTATACTGGATACTAATTGAGGAAATATAAAATTAAAGAAGAGATATAATAATAAGGCCACGGTCCCATAGGTCAATAGGAGCCCTACAATCCTCTTGGCTTTGCCCTTCTGCCTATTCAATATGGGGATATTTAATATGCTGCTTTCGTAAAACTTCAACAGAAAATTGAACAAGTAGGCCATGACAAAGCCAATAATAAATGGCATAAATGTCGATAAGGTATCATTTACCTTGACCCGAAATGCATCTATTTCAGAGGCTAGTAAGTAGAATATAATGCTAAAGGCTATTACCAAAAAGGCATATATGGATATGGTCGTGTACTTTGAATCCCATTTTATCTTCATGTCCCTCTCCTTAATATTTATTTATCTGCAATTTAATTATGTCCATTATTTACCTAATCCAAAATGCTTGTGCAGGGCATTTACGGCAATATCTGTATATTTTCCTTCAATTAGGCAGGATATTGTAGTATGGGAGTCCGATGTCTGGATAATCTCAATCTTTTCCTTTGCCAAGGCTGTCACGGCCCTAGCCATCACTCCAGGTATACCCCTCATTCTATTTCCAATAATCGTAACTTTTGTACAGTTGGATACTATATTATAGTGACATCCAAGCTCATTTAGTACCTTTATCAGTTGGCCTTCGTCCTTGCCATCTATAATAAAAAATATTTGTTCGGGATAGATATTTATCATATCTATACTGACCTTTGCCCTTGCTATGCTTTCAAACAGTAGCTCCTGACTCTGACCATTGGGCCTCAGGGGACTAACCTTGACCTGACTCCTAGCACCTATATAGGCCACAGATGTTATAATCTTTTCTTTTTCTTCCCTATAGGACCTAGTCTTATCATAATTTGTAATCAAGGTCCCATTGAAATCCGAATTTGCATTTCTAATGACTATGGGGATATTTGATCTCATTGCTATTTCCACTGCTCTAGGATGCAGGACCTTGGCACCATATTCTGCCATCTGGAATACTTCGTTGTAAAATATCGTTTCCATAACTTTAGCATCGGCCACTATCTTTGGATCAGCTGTCATGACTCCGTCTACATCTGTATATATCTCAACTAATTCTGCTCCTATGGCCTCCCCTATAATTGAGGCGGTCACATCTGAGCCTCCCCTGCCTAGGGTGGTAATATCTCCATATTCTGTCACTCCTTGAAAACCGCATACTATGGGTATCTTTCCCTTTTCTATGGCGTCGATTATATTCTTTGGATTTACGTGGAGTATTCTGGCATCCAAGAAATTGTCATCTGTTACTATACCCGCCTGGCCCCCTGTCAAAACTAATGCTTCCAATCCCCTTGACTTTAGGTTACTTGCCATCACTACTGCAGAAATTATCTCCCCGCAGGACATTAGCATATCCAGCTCTCTAGAGCTAGGTTCTATAGATCTTAAAAGATTTATCAAAGTATCTGTTGCATAGGGGTCCCCAGCCCTCCCTATGGCAGAAACCACTATAATTGGTTTATATCCTTTATTAATTGCTAGCTCAATCTTGTCTATGGCCTGATTTCTTCGCTGGTCATTTGTCAATGACGAGCCTCCAAATTTTTGTACTATCATTTTCATCACTGTCATCTCCAATAAATTCTTTACTATAGCTATATGTTTATTCACTAGCTCTTGCCACTTAATATTATAGTTTAAATTCATTGAGATGTCAGCCTATTTAATTATAAAAACAAAACAGCCCTTGAGCTGTTTAGTCAAACCACAATTTTAATTCCCTTTCCGCACTCTCTACAGAATCTGAACCGTGAATTATATTCTTAGTCAAAGAATGGGCAAAATCTCCCCTTATGGTCCCAGCTTGTGCAAGCTTTGGATCCCTATGACCTATTATAAGCCTCATTATTTCTATTGAGGAGTCGCCTTCTACCTCCATTGCCATTACCTTCCCTTCTAGTATGTAGTCTATTAATTCCCCAAAGAAGGGTTTTTCCCTATGTTCTATGTAGTGGTCCTCTGCTAATTCCTTGCTGACAGCAAGTAATTTAGCCCTAGTAATTTTAAATCCCTTTCTTTCAATTCTAGCTATGATTTCACCTACAAGCCCTCTCTCAACTCCATCAGGCTTTATCATAATAAATGTTTTTTCCAAGCTAATCCCCCCATTTTTATGTTGTATTATTGATACCCAAACTTTTAGGCCTATAACACCAATATTACTCCTACCCATAGATTGATTTAAGCCCATGCCTGCGACGGCTATTTTTGCCTAGTCCCCTATTGTAGGATTCTACTATTTCTTTGACACAAAGGGATTATTTTTTATGTAAAATCTGAGCAAATAGTCCCTCCCCATCTCCGCATAGTCTATATTTATTCTCTTGCTCCTGACTATGTCCTCAGTGGATAGTTTTGGCCCATCTTCCACCCAAATTCTAGGGTCCGTAACTACATCTGCACCATATAGTTCCTTTGTGATGCCATAGGCCATTACAAATTTCGCTGGCCCATTGGTCAAATTGACGATTTCCCTTTTCTGTGGATTGTCATGGGACTCTTTATATCTATTTAAATACATCTTCTCTATGCCCTCCAAAGGTTCTACTGCCCTAAGGAGAACTGCGCCGTGGCTTCCTTTTTCCTCTGCCACTATATTAAATAAGAGGTAGATTCCATATATGGTGTAGATATATATATGTCCCCCTACTTCGTCTATAATTCTTGTCCTTTCAGTTAATCCCTTGTGGAAATGAGCCCCCTGATCTTTTGCTCCTATATAGGCCTCCGTCTCAACTATTTTACCCCTAATAATTGTGTCTCCATCCTTGTAGACCAATATTTTGTTTAGCAGGTCCCTAGCCACTAATACTGTATTTCTTTCAAAGAATTCCCGAGTCAGTCTCATCTAGTATTTCCTTTCATGATTTTACTGATTAATCTTCCCAAATATCAACATTTAATTCACCCTTTGAAAATCCATATATCTCGTGCCTTGAAAGGTAAGCTTTCCCATGTCCTCCTCCACCAGCATGCCGTATTGCTCTCCAGATACCTTGAATTCCATCCTATCCCCCGATTCTACTTCAAATGTCACATAATATAAGTTCCTATATATCCCATTAGAACTACCTGACATATCAGTCCTCTTGGATAGGACTCTTGCTGCCACAGTAAGGACTGGTTCCTTGGCATTAAATGCCCTTTTGCCCACATTGCCTATTAGGGAAAATCCAATGATACCAAAGATAATAAAGAAAAATATTGGGAAAACCACCCATATTAAAGAAAATAATTTAAATGGAAAAAAAGCAAGCATAGTATCCCTCCTAAATCAATTATATCACATTTGTCAGTATCCTATGATTGAAAACCTAGGTTATCAAAAAATAAAAATAGGGGCTAGCCCCTATAATTTAAATCTATTAACTAAGTCATTTAGCTTTCCTATAATCTGATTTAAGCCATCAGTATTACTTGATATGGTTTCCATAGTAGCGGCTTGTTCCTCCATGGATGCCGACAGTTCTTCTGTGGAAGCTGCCGTCTCCTCGGTCACTGAAGAAATATTTTGTATGGCAAGTATTGCCTCGTCCTTGTCCCTGTCTACGATTTCCAATCTACTGTCCAGTTGCTCAATGGCATTAATAGTAATATCTGTAGAACTAAATATCTCCTTTAAACCTCCCCTTACTTCATCTAAGGTCATACTTACTTCTTTCAGGGCTTCCTCTGCTTCCCCTGCATTTCCTTTGGTTGTAGCTACTTCAAGCTGTATGGTATTGAGTATTTCCTCTATACTCTTGGTAGCATCTCCAGTGTCTATGGATAATTTTCTTATTTCCTCTGCAACTACTGCAAATCCCCTTCCCGCCTCTCCTGCTCTTGCAGCTTCTATGGCAGCGTTTAGGGCCAGTAAATTTGTCTGCTCAGATATATTCATTATTGTATTAAGTATATTACCTATATTGTTGGATTGTTCCGCTAGGGAGTTGATGTTTTCCACTACAATATTGGTTGCCCTATTTGTCACATCAAACTTTTCCACCATGTTTTCCATGGACTTAAGGCCTTCTTCATTTATCCTTTGAACTTCCAAGGAATTCTCTACTACTGTTTCACCATTTTCCACTGCAAGCCTAATCTCACTTGCCAACTTGTGGAGCCTTTCTGAACCCTTCTCTGCATCTGCAGCCTGTCCCATGGCTGCCTTGGCTAACTGTTCTACTGCCTCCGTTACATCGTTGATGGATTGGGTAATTCCGTGGGTAGCCGTGTTCAGGTCCTGTGAATTTCCTACTATATCCCTAGTAGTATCCTCTATAACCTTCATCATCTTCCGCATTTCGACCCTTACCTTGGCCATGGCTCTGAAGGAATCCCCGATTTCATCTTCCCTGGTTAAATAGCCCGTAATCACATCGTCTTCTTCTATATCAGTCAATTCTAGTTCTGCCGTCTGATTGAGGACCTCAGCCATAAATTCCAAGGGTTTCTGTAGGGTCTTTGCATATCTAACTGCAATAATCCCTATTATTACGGACATAATCAGGAGTGCAGCTAGGCCAATGTAGATTGTGTTTTGAGCCCCCAACTTTTCTGCATTGATACTTATCTCCACTAATACAAATGCCATAACTAAAGATGATGTCAATGTAAGCGATAGAATTCTTGTACTTATCTTTTTCATTTGTTCCCCTCATTTCTTTGCAGATTTATTCATATCTGAAATCGAAAGCGTAAAATTTTGTTTGTATAATTCCTATGTTTTTTTACTTTCATATTACATTATACCACTAATTTTTTTTACTTCTAGCATAAGTCTTTCCCGTTTTTTTGACACTTAAGTCGATTTATGTCGCTTTCTTTAATAGTTCTCCTATACTCTCATTGAAAGATAAGGCTGCCCTACTATCATAAGGGGTTTCTGATTTGTTGATTAAGACTAATTTATTCCCTCTATAGTATTCGATTAATCCCGCAGCAGGGTAGACCCTGAGAGATGTCCCTCCTACGATTAACATGTCGGCCCTTTCAATATATTCTACTGCCCTGTCCAAGGTGTACATATTTAACCCTTCTTCGTATAGGACTACATCTGGCTTCACTATGCCCCCGCATTGATCACACTCAGGTATGGACGGTGAATCCAGTATATATTTTAGGGGGAAAAACTTATTGCATTTAGTACAGTAGTTCCTATGGA
Organism: Tissierellaceae bacterium; assembly: GCA_041655755.1. Lineage (GTDB taxonomy): Bacteria > Bacillota > Clostridia > Tissierellales > Tissierellaceae > JAAYFT01. The sequence continues at coordinate 11,044 of JBBAEY010000021.1, read as the reverse complement.
TTGAGCCATGCAACTCCAGTACATTTACCGAGCCTGCCATCTGGTGGAGACCGTCTATATTCTGCGTAATTACGGCCCTCAATTTTCCTGCCTTTTCTAGGTCTGCCAAGACTATATGGGCTGCATTTGGCTTTGCCTCCTGGTATATCATCTTTTTCTTGTAAAATTCATAAAAGTCCTCTGTATCCTTTAAAAAACAGCTATAGCTGAGCATATATTCCGGTGGATATTGGGTATTCTTTGATGTGGTATATAATCCCGTCTCCGATCTAAAGTCTGGTATCTTGCTTTCAGTCGATACTCCTGCACCCCCAAAGAATACGATATTTTGGCTTTCCCTTATCATCTCCCTCAATCTATCTATGGACATCCTAGCCCTCCTCTCTATGGTCTATTACGACTTCTGTTTTGGTCTTCTCCCCTATTCCCATGGCAGACAGTTTATCCAACAAGAGGATAAATAGCATAAATAGGTCCTTTAGCCTATTAGTGTCCTTAATTATGCCCACTGACTCATAATAGAGTTCGTGGCTTCCTTCAAGTAAATTGCTCTGGAATATTCCACCGTCCTCTTTTATTTCCAAAGAAAACTTATCCTGCCCCATTATCAGCTCCCTAATCTTGTCACTTAAAAGTAGTTCCCTGACCTTATCCTCCTTGTCACCTTTTATTATAAATTTCTCATCAAAATCCCCTTGTCCGATTTCCATATCCTGCATTCCAAGGGCCTTGCCCAATTCACTAAAAATACCACTTCTATAGATTTTAAACCGCAGGTTTTCCACAACCCTGTAAGGGGCCCTTATCCTAGTATATGTGGTACTAGTCTTTCCATGGGAGCGACTAAAAGAATCCATTACTATGGTCCAGCCTTCAAATTCGACGATTAGCTGCTTGGATTTAAACATCCCCTGTTCAATATATCTTCCACCTATTTCATTGGCAAATTGACCCCATACTTCATCCTTGCTTGGCCCAAAAATACCCTTAAATACCAAGATACCACCTCCATATCATCATTTTTAAATCGTGTACTTTTCCAGCATTGACTTTATACTATAGGCAAAGTCGTCGCCTGCCCCCCAGTCGAACCCAAATAGGAGGCCCTTGGAACTCCCTGCAGCTATGGATCTTACCTTTGTCTGTCCGCTGCTGTTATCTATTATTACCGTTAGGGCAGCCCTGTTTTCTGCACGAAGGTAGTATTTTTCATAAACAAGTATGCATACTGCCTTTCTATCTCCTAAATCTATTTTTTCCTCGTGGACAAGGTCTGCATTATGGTTCTTCTTTACTATGTTCATCGCCTCTGCTGGGCTAATATTTACTGAAAAAATATATTTGCTCATCTTCCTCATTCCCTTCCATAATTATATCAAATCCCTTAAGGAGTATATCCTTCTTCCCTTCCTGTCTATACTGCTATTGGCACATATTAAGGAATTCAGTACTGCTTCTTCACTTGCCTCTACTGTAGCCTTGAAGAGCCTGTCAATCTTATTTTCATTTATTATTTTCATGTCTACTATATCATTTTCCTCATAATGCCTTATTCTATTGGCCGTCGAAAAACCTATTACTATTTCTCCACTTCCATTTCCGCTGTAGCTGCCAGTTCTGGACAGACCGGGGTAAACCCTCTTAATCACCCTCTTAAGCTGCCTAGATGACAGGGGTATATCCGTGGCCAAGATTAGGATAATAGAACCCTTTTCATCCCTATCACCTATTATACCAACTTTGTCCACTAACTTTGGGCCCAAATGTTGACCATTTAATACAAGGTCCTCCATGGAGCCAAAGTTGCTCAATACTAGAATACCAATGGTATATGTAGTCCCATCTAGGTCAATGAGTCTAGATGAGGAACCTATGCCCCCCTTCAGTCCATAAGATACCATACCTGTACCAGCACCTACATTGCCCTGGCTAAACTGGATACTGCAATTTTCAATGGCATCGTATATGTCCTCTTCCCCTATGTGGAGCCCTCTAATATCATTTATTTGTCCGTCATTGCATTCACAGACTATTGGATTTATCGTACCTGTTGTATCGCCTATATCTTCATTATTGTCAATCATGTATTTTACTAGGGCATCATAGGCTGTGCCTAAGCTCAAGGTATTGGTTAAGATAATCGGGCTTTCAATGGTGCCAAGCTCCTCAATCTGAATCAGACCAGCGGACTTGCCGAATCCATTAATCACATGGCAGGCAGCAACAAGCTTCTCCCTAAACAAATTGCCCCCATGGCCCAATATGGCTGTTACTCCTGTTTTGATATTTCCATGGTCTAAGGTCTTGTGACCAACCCTTACGCCCCCTACATCGGTTATTGAATTGTTCTCACCTGTGGGAAAGCTTCCAATTTTTATTCCATAATCCCTAATCTTTTTATTTCCCATTCCTTATCCCTCCTTGAACTTAGCTGAATTTCCTTTCCCTTACATATATGATACAATATAATCTATTATATGTACAAATCTTTTATCACAGATCCAGACAATAGGCTCAATGCCTCAGGACACAAATAAGATAAGTAGGGGGAAATATGAGATATAAGAAAATAATTGAAGCTATATTTTTAAAAAGACCTAATAGATTTATCGCCCATGTTTTGATAGATGGCCTAGAGGAGATTGCCCATGTAAAAAATACGGGAAGGTGTGCAGAACTTTTAATCCCTGGAGCTAGGATTCTACTGGAAGATGCCTCGGACAATCCCAATAGAAAGACAAAATACTCCCTGATTTCAGTGTGGAAGGGAGATATGCTGGTCAATATGGATTCCCAGGTACCCAATGCCGTTGTTTTCGATGCCCTGAAGGAAAACAAGATTGGAGGGCTTGAGAATCTCGTGAAACTTAAAAGGGAGGTCAGCTTTGGACGATCTAGGTACGACATATATTTTGAAACTGAGGGCAAAAAAGGATTCATAGAGGTCAAGGGAGTTACTCTGGAAAGGGAGGGTATGGCTATGTTTCCCGACGCCCCAACCGAAAGAGGTGCTAGGCATGCACTGGAAATGGCAGAGGCCGTGAAGGAGGGCTATAAGGGCATAATATTTTTCCTCATACAGATGAAAGGCCCAGGTTCCTTTAGGCTCAACTCTGAAATGGATCAGAAGTTTTCCGATGCAGTAGAATACGCCGTGAAAAATGGCGTGAAGGTCCTAGTTTACGACTCCCTTGTCAGTGAAGATGCCATTGAAATAGGTAATTTAATCGCCCATTGGCAAGGCATTTAGCTCGGTCGGTCAGCCAGCTACTGCCATTACATAGGGAAAGGTAGCTAGATGAACTTGCCATCTAACTACCTTTCTAAATTTTATATCTTTTCCAACCTTATACCAGTCATCTGTCCATTTAAGTCCTGAGGATCCAATGCCTCATCATTTACCCGTTCAATATTTACTGCCAGGGTTTCTGACTTGATAAAGTCCTCATGGCCCTCTAGGGCTTCCTTGATTGCATCGCTGCCATCATAGAAGATATTTATATTGTCTAAGACTTCATAGCCATTATTCTTTCTCATTTGCTGGACCTTGGATACAAATTCCCTTGCATATCCTTCATTGACTAATTCGGGGGTCAAGGTGGTATCTAGGATTACAAAGAGATTTTCCTCCATGGCAACGTCAAATCCTTCCTTTGCAGATATGGTTACTAGGACATAGTCTTTTAAGATTTCTGTATCCTCCCCATCTAAACTCAATAGGACCTTTTCACCCTTATCTAATTTTTCTACGATTTCACGGGCGTTCAATTCATTAAGAGCCTTGCCAAAGGATTTAATCTTCTTACCCAGGATGGAGCCTGCAACCTTAAAGTTTGGTTTCAGAGAGTAATTCATGAATTGAGATAGATCTCCTTCAAATACGACCTCTTTCACATTTAGCTCCTCTTTTATAAGGGGCACCAAATCCTCAATCACGTCCTGATACTTTCCATCAACTACCAGCTCAGTTAGGGGCTGCCTAACCTTTATCCTTACGGACTCCCTTGAAGCCCTACCAAGACCCACCAAATCCCTTACCAAATCCATCTTTTCCTCTAGGCCCTTGTCAATCAATTCCACATTGGCCTTTGGGTAATAGCTTAGGTGGACTGATTCTTCACCTGTCAGCTTTTGATATATTTCCTCGGAAATAAATGGTACAAATGGGGCTACTAATTTACAGACTCCAACAAGTATTTCATAGCTGGTATTGTAAACTGCTTTTTTGTCGTCATCCAATTCTGTTGACCAGAATCTCCTCCTATTTCTCCTTATATACCAGTTGGACAAGTCCTCTATTACAAATTCCTGGATTGCTCTGACTACCCTTGTAAGCTCGAATATATCCATATCGGCATTTGCACTTTCCACTAGACTATTGTATTTGGATAGTATCCATTTGTCTATCTCAGGCCTATCCTTGTATTCTACAAAAAACTCCCTAGGGTCTACCTCATCTGTATTGGCATAGAGGGAGAAGAAATTGTAGACATTTCTTATGGACCTAAAGAACTTACTTTCTACTTCCCTTAGGCCGTCCTCATCGAATTTCGTTGGAGTCCAGGGTGGCGACACATACATCAAATACCACCTTAAAACGTCGGCACCATATCTGTCGAATAAATCGAAGGGATCTACTGTATTGCCCCTAGACTTAGACATCTTCTTGCCGTCCTTGTCTAATACTAAATCGTTTACCAGGACATTCTTGTATGGGGACCTACCTGCTACAAATGTGGATATAGCTATCAGCGAGTAGAACCAACCCCTGGTCTGGTCTATGCCTTCATTTATAAAGTCTGCTGGGAATAGGTCATCATAGAAATTTTCCTCGTTTTCAAAGGGGTAGTGGTGTTGTGCAAAGGGCATGGCACCGCTGTCAAACCATACATCTATGACGTCTTTTTCCCTAGTCATGGTCCCACCGCACTTGTCGCATTTTATATGGACGTCGTCTACATAGGGCCTGTGTAGCTCTATGGTCTCGTCTATATCTTCGACTGCCCTATCTACCAGTTCCTTTCTTGACCCTATGCTGTCTACATGACCGCATTCGTCACATCTCCAGATTGGAAGTGGTGTTCCCCAATACCTAGATCGTGAAATGGCCCAGTCATTTATGTTTTCCAACCAGTTTCCAAATCTCTTTTCTCCTACAAAGGAAGGATACCAGTTGACCCCATTATTGTTTTCTACCAGTTTATCCTTTAGCTTAGTCATTTCTATATACCAGGAGGGCTTAGCATAGTAAAGGAGGGGTGTCTTACATCTCCAACAGTGTGGATAGTTGTGGTCTACCTTTTCCTTCTTATATAGCTTTCCTTCTTCCCTAAGCCATTTTATAATGTCTGGATCCGCATCCATTACAAACATATCCTTCCAGATAGTGTCTACAAATTTGCCTTCTTCAGATACTGGCTGAACCACTGGAAGCCCATATTTCATCCCTGTATTGTAGTCGTCCTCACCAAAAGCTGGTGCAGTGTGGACTATACCTGTGCCGTCCTCTACAGTGACATAGTCGGCCAAGGTGACGAAAAAGGCCTTTTTATCTACATTTATAAAGGGAATTAACTGCTCATATTCCATATATTCCAAGGCTGTGCCTGCCATCTCCTCCAATATCTCATAGTCCTCTCCCAGGACCTTATCTGCTAAGACTTTGGCTATATAGTAGATTTCCTCATTTTCCTTAACCCTTACATATGTCACATCCGCATTTACTGTCAATGCTACATTTGATGGAAGGGTCCAGGGAGTAGTAGTCCAGGCCAGGAAGTATTCGTCCTTGCCCTTTAGCTTAAACTTTGCCACCACTGTTTCCGTCTTTATTTCCTCATAGCCCTGGGCTACCTCGTGGGTAGCTAGACCTGTACCACACCTTGAGCAGTAGGGTAGGATCTTGTGACCCTCATAAATATATCCTTCCTTAAAGAACTTATCTAAAATCCACCAAACGGATTCAATATAGTCGTTTTCAAGTGTAATATAGGGATTGTCTAAGTCTATTAAATAGGCCATTCTCTCCGTCATTTCCCTCCACAATTTCTCATATTGGAATACGGATTCCTTACATTGTTTATTGAATTCCTCTATGCCATAGGTTTCAATGTCCTGCTTGTTGTGGAGGCCTAGTTTTTTCTCAACCTCTATTTCCACTGGAAGACCATGGGTATCCCAGCCAGCCTTTCTCTTGACCTGATAGCCCTGCATGGTCTTGTACCTGCATGTCAGGTCCTTTAGGGTCCTGGCCATTACATGGTGTATCCCAGGCTTTCCATTAGCTGTGGGAGGTCCTTCATAGAATACATAAGGCTTTTTTGCATCTCTGCTGGTCACTGACCTATGAAGCAAATCTATCTCCTTCCAGTAGTCGCTTATGGCCTGTTCCCTCAAATTCACTGGTTCATTTGATAATTGATCGAACTTTTTCAATTTCTTCATCCTCTCATAAATAATAAGTCCCTAAGTCTTAGACTTAGGGACGAAGTTTCCGCGGTACCACCCAAATTACAAAAAATACGCAAATATTCTTTGTCGCTTAATGGTTCTAACGGTAACACCGTAATACCTTACTGCCTTTCAGGTATTATGCTCAAAGGCGATCTTCACAAAGGGGTCCTAATAATCTTCCACCAAGCGATTATCTCTCTAAAAGAAACCTATCTCTGCTATTGTCCTTATCACAGCTTTTTTCATTTGTATTATAATATACCCTATTTTGCAATATCTTGTCAAGTATTAATTATGACAGCAGATACTAATGATGGTTAAAAGCGATATAAATATAAATTAGTCCTATGAAAATATAGAGCTCAGAAATATGTGTAAAATAGTATAGTAAATAGGCTAGTCCCAGCAATACATAGGGTATGTTTATTTTCCTTAGATCCATGGCCTTTCACCTCCAGATAATTTTTGCCATATTAAGCTTCCTGTCTTTGTCTCAAACTGTAAATCTCACTTGTCCTATCTAAACTTACCATATCGTAGGTAATTAACTGGCCTTTTTTAATGTCCCTTCTTGCCCTTGCCCTGTGGTTAATGAGCCCAATGGGGACTAGTTTTCTCTCCCTAGCCTCCTCATAGGTGTATATCCTGCCCAGGCTAGTGTATTCTCCAATACCATCTAAGTTTTCGCCCTCTTTTAGGTCCTTCTTTGCCACGGCAACCACTTCCGCTACTGGATAATCGTATAGGGGAGCTATGGTAGCCTCCTTGTAAAAGTAGGCCTTGGCTATGGAAATGGGAGTCTCCAAGCTTGTCAAGTGATAGGGCCTGTAAAGGACATAGTTGGGCCCGTCCCCCATCTTTAAGAATTTCATCTCCCTGTGAACCTGAGGAAGGGAGCTAGTTACGATTACAAATACACCTGGTGCTATTCCGTGGGCATAGTCAACTATCTTGTATCTGTTTAATATTCCACCATTTTCCTTGAGGCTATATACCCTTGGTAAATCTTCGACTCTTGTGCTTGGGCCATGTCCACCGGCAATATCCGGTGTAAAACCCGTACTGTTGGCCATGGCTGCCATTTCCACCATGGTATTGGTCCCGTCTACAAAGGAGGTCAACCTCAAGGGCTTTAAACCCGATTCAAGGGCCCTGTCCCTTACGTTGTCTGGTGTAGCATCGTAGTCTATGGGATTGTTCTTCCCCTTTCCTATGGCCAAGATTTCAAATCCTGTAGCCTTGGCAAAGTCAAATATTTCCTTCACTGCACCTGGTTCATCTCCTGCAGTCCCACTATAGACTACCCCAGCTTCTCTAGCCATCTTGTTTAGTATTGGACCTACTACTACATCGGCCTCTATGTTGAGCATAATCACATGTTTTCTATTTTCTATAGCTTCACTTGCTATAATTGCCCCCGTATTGGGCACACCAGTTGCATCTACTACTACATCGGCCAAGTTAGATTTGGTAGCAAGACCTAAATCTTCACAGACCACATATTTTCCCCTCTCCATGGCAAGGTTCATTTCAGTCAGACTTCTGACGGCTACTATATCTTCTCTGGGAACTCCTGCCAGCCCATAAGCCTCTATTGCATCAGATATATTGTTGCTGACTACTATGGATGGTTTCATGCCCTTTACCAGCATCATCTGGCTTACCATGCCCTTGCCCATTAGGCCCGCCCCAATTATGGCGACTTCTATATTTTTGTGTTTTTCTTCCAATTCCATTAGTTTTCTATTAATGCCCATATTTGTCCTCGCTTTTCTTTAGCTTTTGGCGGCGTGCAAACCTGCCACATATCCAGATGACCATGCCCATTGCAGGTTAAATCCTCCGCAATCCCCATCTATATCCAATAATTCACCAACTATATAGAGGCCATCTACTATTTTCGATTCCATTGTTTGCTTGTTTACCTGATCTGTACTTATGCCTCCTGCTGTCGCCTGGGCCTGACCCCAAGATTGACTGCCTATTACTTTAAATTCCCAAGACGTCAACAAATCAGCTATTGATCTTATTTCTTCCTTTGTCAGTTTATTTGCATTTTTGTTTTTATCTATATTTAGCTCCTTCAAAATAGGTATAATCAACCTTTTGTTTACAAGACCGACTAGGCCTGTTTCTACAGTTCTATTTTTCATTTGTCTAAACCTATTTCCCAAGTAATTGAATAGTTCTTCTGCCGTCTTGGTATGGATAATAGATACCCTCAAATTGACTTCCTTCCCATCCCTTAAATGCTTGAGGGCCGTCCGGCTTATTTGCAATATGGGAGGACCTGATATGCCATAGGAAGTGAACAATATATCTCCCCTATCCTCTAATATTAATTCTCCACCCAGATATACACCTGCCCTGCCTAGGAACTTTACACCGTCCATAGATTTTAATAAATTGCTCTCTAATTTCAACTGGACTAGACCCGGAAAGACATCTGTGATTTTGTGGTTAAGTTTTTTGCCTAGGGTATATCCATTGCCGTCAGAGCCACTGGCAGGTAAGGACATGCCTCCTGTAGCTAAGATCAATTTGTCACTGTGGAATACCCTTTCGTCCTTGGTCCTTACCCTAAAGCCACCTGCCTTTTTTATATCCACTACATAGGCCTCGGTGACTAAGTCAATGCCCAAATCTTCTATTTCATACCTCAATATGTCCAGCATACTGGAGCTCTGAAATGAAAGGGGATAGACCTTGCCATTGTCCTCAAGAGCAGGGGTAATTCCCAAACTTTCAAAAAAGTCTATGGTCATATCTACATTGAAGGCCGATAGGGGACTATGGGCAAACTTTGGATTGTTTCCATGGTAGTTGTTTACACTCAAGAATTTATTTGTATAGTTGCATCTGCCATTGCCTGTAGCAAGTATCTTTTTGCCCACCCTGTCATTTCTTTCCAAGATTGTGACTTCTCCTCCATTTCTCTTGGCTATAATTGCAGCCATCATGCCGGAGGCACCGCCACCTACTACTATAATTTTGTTACCCATTGCAATGCTCCTTTATAGAATTTTCATACTATCTTATTTTATACCTTTTATGTGGATTTGTCTATTTATCCATGGTATAAAGGTCAGTAAATAAAATAAAGTACCCCATCTATATTAGAAATTGGATACTATGGTTTTTAACAAACAATTATTTGCGGTTCTAAGACATGACCCTATATGTATATTATCTGTCGTCAGTGGATTTGTCATTCTGGGGAGCTGGCGACGAAGAATCTTTACCTTGGCCTTAAGATTCCTCGCCTTGCTCGGAATGACAGCCTCGTATAATTCTAGTCATATGACCCTATATGTATATTCATCTGGGCTGCCAGTAAATCTGTCATTCTGAGGAACTGGCGACGAAGAATCTTTACTTTGACCTTAAGATTCCTCGCTTTGCTCGGAATGACAGCCTCGTATAATTCTAGTCATATGACCCTATATGTATATTCATCTGGGCTGCCAGTAAATCTGTCATTCTGAGGAGCTGGCGACGAAGAATCTTTACTTTGACCTTAAGATTCCTCGCCTTGCTCGGAATGACAAGCTCGTATAATTCTAGTCATATGACCCTATATGTATATTCATCTGGACTGCCAGTAAATCTGTCATTCTGAGGAGCTGGCGACAAAGAATCTTTACTTTGACCCTTAGATTCCTCGCTTTCGTAGAGAATGTTTTCTTTCCCAAACCAAACTTCAAATAATTTTTGTCTATATACCAATATTAACATTATCCTATGATTAAACAAGAATCCAATGCCCCTACATTAGCCTGACTTATTTCAAATGCTAAAATCCACTAACTGCCCGGTATGGACATAATGTTTGATAGGTTTACTTCCTATCTTTATATTCTAATGTATTTATTGCAAAAATTGATACATAAGCTTTATTATTAATTTCATAGCTCACCTCTATAAACATCGATTCCATAGTAAAATCGTCGTTGTCACTATGATATATCTCGTCAATATCAAAATATCTATTTATTTCGCATAAATATTTTCCTTGAGTTTCATTTTCAATAAGCTTTCCATTAATTATCTTAGGCTCCTCTTTGCTATATAATGTCGATAAAGCCAATATCCTTATACTGGGTATATCGTCTGGGACTATTTTACCCGTTACAGTAAAACCATCATTTTTTTCAATCATTTCAAAGGAAATTTCAATCCTTCCTATCTCATCCTCCATCCTTAAGGTCGGAGCATCCCCCTCCACATTCCCGCTGACTAAATTCATAATCCTCCTCAATTGTTTCTCATCAAATTTTTCAAATTCTTCTTTAGTATAGGTTCTTACAATTGGGCTTCTACTTGCCCTATCTGTTATATCTACTAGCATTCTTATATTTGTTGTGGATATATTTCTTTTTTCCTCCGGAAGGGGCTTGGGTGACCAATTAATATGTACAAGCTTAGCCAATATAAAAGGAATAATTATTAATATTGTAAGTATTATCTTTCTTTTAATAGTCTTTCTATCCATTATTATGATACCATGTAGATGTCAATTAGTTTTTTACAGTTTCCGATAATTAACTTTTTACACTTTTATTAAAAAATAATAAGCTTCTTAACTTTCTTC